>JAEUSS010000653.1 GCA_016788685.1 Prolixibacteraceae bacterium
GGCTGTGATGCAGCTCATTACCGATGGAAATCAGAAATTAGTTGTTTTGTCGGCTATGTCAGGCACGACCAACTCGCTGGTTGAAATTGCCAACTACCTTCAGAAGAAGAACAAGGATGCAGCCAGACAAGTTATCAGTCAACTGGAACAGAAGTACTACAAGGTCGTTAAAGATTTATATGCAACCGAGGAAAATAATTAAAAAGGGAAAATACTGATTTCCGGAATCTTCCAAACCATAAAATCTTTCACTTCCGGAGATTTTAACGAAACAGGCGAAAACGCCATTGTGGCTCAGGGAGAGCTGCTCTCTACAGCTCTTTTTACTGAACTGATGCTCGAAAACGGGTACAAAGCCCAATATCTTCCGGCATTGGATTTTATGAAAATCGACAGTGACAAGACCGCGGATTCTCATTTTATTCAGGAAAACGTAATTAAAGTACTTCAGCAATATGAAACCGCCGACTACTACATCACGCAGGGTTTTATTTGCCGGAATGCGAATGGCGACATCGACAATCTCCAGCGCGGAGGAAGCGACTATTCGGCAACCCTGATCGGAGCAGCCATTGACGCCGAAGAAGTTGAGATCTGGACTGACATTGATGGGTTTCATAATAACGACCCCCGCTTTGTAGAAAACACCAAAAAGATTGATCAGCTTTCGTTTGATGAAGCTGCCGAGCTGGCTTATTTCGGTGCGAAAATTCTGCATCCGCAAACGGTACTTCCCGCCAAGTTGCAAAACATTCCCGTCCGTCTGAAAAACACGATGCATCCGAGCGACTCGGGGACGCTGATAACTTCCGAATCAGGAGAAAAAGGCATCAAGGCCGTTGCAGCAAAAGACGGGATCACCGCAATCAAAATCCGCTCGTACCGAATGTTAAACGCATACGGATTTCTGAAGAATGTATTCGAGATTTTTGAATTCTTCAAAACTCCGATTGACATGATTTCGACTTCGGAAGTTGCGGTTTCACTGACCATCGACAACACCAAGCACCTGGCCGAGATTGTCTCGGAGCTGAAAGAATACGGAGAAGTCGAAGTTGATTCGGATTTGACCATTGCCTGTATTGTAGGCGATTTGATTGCCGAAGAAACAGGCTTTGCCGCCAATGTTTTCACCGCACTGAAAAACATTCCTATCCGGATGATTTCATACGGAGGAAGCCGGCACAACATCTCGGTACTCGTAAAAACCGAACTTAAAAAAGAAACCCTTCAGGCGCTGAGCAACAACCTGCTAAACACCTGACAAGCATTAAAATATCCAAGGTAAAAAAAGAGCTGTTACGTTGTCAATCCTGAACAACCGACAGCTCTTTTCTTTTCCACAATATTCAGACTCCAACCCGGGAACTCACCACTAGCACCAACACCAAAACACTGAAATTAAAACAAATAGCTCCGATTCAACAAAGAATTCTCTCTGATAAAAAATATTCACATCTGAGATCCGACAAAAAAAGCAACGACACATTTCAAACATCATACGCCTGACAACGGCTCCCGCGCATATTTATTTTACTCTAAATCAGCATTTTTTTATTTCCAAATAAGGTTTGAATTGAAAAATATCTATATTTGCAACAATATTTCAATTTTTTTATTAATTATTATGAAAACAGGTAAAGTTAAATTTTTCAACGAATCTAAAGGATTCGGTTTTATTAAAGACAGTGAATCTGACAAAGAATACTTCGTTCACGTTTCAGGTTTGGTTGACCAAATCAGAGAAGACGATGAAGTAACTTACGAACTTCAAGAAGGAAGAAAAGGATTAAACGCGGTAAATGTTAAACTAGCATAAGTAGTCTAATATTTTTTAAGATTTTAAGTTCGAAGCCTTGCAATTTTTTGCAGGGCTTTTTTTTGGATTATCGCCCGATGATCATCTCAAGCGACACAATTCGCTGAAGGTATGCCTGGAGGTTAAGCGCACATTAAACCGGTCGGTTAAAGACTGAAAACACTCCTCTGCCAGTTCAGGCCTGTTATTTTCTCCGGAAAGGTGACTTAAAAAAACATGCACCAATTCCGGGCCGGCGTGATCACGAATCAACTCGAAAGCCTGATTGTTGGACAAATGCCCGACCGAAGACGCCACCCTGTTTTTCAGGTGATACGGATAACTACCGTCCCAAAGCATTTTCTCATCATAATTGGTTTCAATAAACAAAGCATGACATTTGCGCAAATGCTGAACAACCTTTGAGCAGGCTTCGCCAATGTCAGTGAAAACACCTACATGCCAATCATCGTGTTCAACCCTGAAAGAGCAAGGCTCTGCTGCATCGTGACGCTTCAGGAAGGGATGAATGACCAATGAACCTAAGGTTACCGGACGATCCGGAGTAAACAACTGAACAAGTTCTGGTTGCTCTCCAAATTTAAGAGCGTCCAATGTTCGCTGCGTAAACCATGCGGGAACTCCCAAACGCTTACTCAAAACACGTACTCCATGAACATGATCACTATGCTCGTGCGAAATAAATATACCGCGGATTTTTTCCGGCTGCAGGCCTGCTTCATCCATCCGAAGCAAAATTTTCTTTGTAGAGATACCGGCATCAACCAAAACCGCATCCCTCTCATTGCCGATATAATAGCAATTTCCATTACTCCCTGATGCCAATGCACAAAGCTCAATCATTATTTAATATATCTTTTAGTTTTAATTGTCCGGCATTGTTATCTATTGCCGGGAAAGTCAGAATCCGTTAATCATTCAGGAAACAGATCGGATCAGATCAACTACCTGCCTGACAGGTATTTCATTTCCTCGCAGAACATACCTGGCTCTTTCGTAAAATGGGCGCCGTTTTGCCAGCATTCCCTCTATAAATATTCTCAATTCTTCGGGAGATTTGCCTTTGATGAGCGGACGTTCGGTTTTGGCGTGCAGAAGCCGTTTTACCAGCGAATCAATTTCCACATCCAAAAAAATACAAAAACCCGAATCATTCATCAGCTCCATATTATCAAAAAAACATGGAGCACCTCCTCCTGTTGCCACAATAACATCATCAAAGCAGGCGACTTCCTCCAACGCCTTTCGTTCTTTCATCCGAAACCCCTCCTCGCCCTCTTCGGCGAAAATCTGAGGAATCGTCCGGAAAAACTTTTCTTCCAGGAAGTGATCCAGATCAACAAAAGTCAGCTTAAATTCAGAAGCCAGTGCCCGGCCCAAAGTAGATTTTCCGCAGCCCATAAAACCAATCAGGAATATTCTCATAAATTCAGGCAAAATATAGAATCAACAATACACGAACGGACCAAGCATTACTCCGACAGGCCGGTCAAATTAAAACTCAAGTGACATCTGATTAGGCTGATCCTCTCCTCCATTGGTTGGTTTATCAAGTCCAAACAACAAATCTTCGATATCAGGAATTACAATATCGCCTTTTTGCTCTTCCTCCGGATCTTCCTCAACCTCCTCATCAACAATTACAGGTTCGAGTTCGGTGATGGTGCTTATTTCATAAGTAGACAACCGTTTTCCCTTGGCTTTGTATGATTTTACACCTATAAACTCATCGACATCAATGATTTCTGGTTCACGTCCTTCGTTTTTGCCTCCAAATGCGAGTTCAAAACGCGGGTGACCAACCCAGGAATAACTTACCAGCCTGTTTTCCGGGAACTCACCGATAAAACCGACCTTCCGGTCATGAATATCCTCAATCTGGAACCGTTTCACGTAATAGAAGCCCTGCTCGGCATCAAAGTAAACACTTGTGAGAACCTTTTTCGGATTATACTTTTCAATGAGTAAAACTCCGTCATCAAAATGATTCGACAGATCGAAATTACAAATCAGGTATTCACCAGATTTATAAATAACTAAAATCATATCATCGCCACTAAATTCGCCCAGGAATTTTCCCCGGTTATCCGAATTCAGCCTCAAAACATCCTCATCAAACCAAATTTTACGTCCACCCAACGTGGATACACCTTTTTCCTTAAGAGCTATTTTATGTATTTCGAATTTAGTCAGGATGTTGCCCATTGATGCACGCCCTTTGATAGCCAACTCACTAAAATCGACCTCGAAAATGAGTTTTTTAATCCTCGGCTTTGGCTTCAGCGTAACTCGCAGCACTTCGGCCTCTCCATTCGGGTTCTCGCTGAAATAGAGGATGCGGGAGCCGGGGGTTCCCTGTGTCAGGTCGTATTCTTTATCCCGGGTCACGCCGGTCACAGCAAAGCGTTTCATATAAATAAAACCGTTTTTGCCATCACGGTAAACCACATTATAAATGGTGCGTTTATCGTTCTTCTTGAAAACAGCCAGATGCTGAATATTTTTGCCAATAAAGGCTTTTTCTGAAACCTTGGAAACCACATAAGTTCCGTCTTTCCTGAAAACGATCACATCATCCATGTCCGAACAATCACAAATGTATTCGGCCTTTTTCAATCCGGTACCCATGAAGCCCTCAACCCGGTCGACATAAAGTTTTTCGTTGGCGATCACTACCTTCGATGCCACAATATTTTCAAAGTTCCGTATTTCGGTTTTTCTTTCGCGACCTTTTCCGTATTTATTCTTTAACCGTTCAAACCACTCAATCGTAAAAGGAATGATGTTTTCGATCTTGTGATTGATTTCTTCAATCTCAGCCTCGATGGCCAACAAATGATCGTTAGCCTTATCGGTATTAAATTTCAGGATTCTTGCCATTCGAATCTCCATCAGCTTCAGGATATCTTCCCGGGTCACTTCGCGCTTCAGCCTTGGCTTCCATGGCAACAGGCGCAGGTCGATGTGATCAACGGCCTCATCCATATTGGCTGAATCTTCAAAACCTTTGTCTTTATAGATGCGTTCTTCAATAAATATTTTTTCGAGCGAAGAAAAGTGCCAGGCCTCTTCCAGTTCGCCACGCCTGATTTCGAGTTCCAGTTTCAGCAGCGCAACAGTCTGATCGGTATTGACCCTCAGAATTTCGCTGACACCAACGAACTTGGGCTTATCGTTCTCGATAATACAACTGTTGGGAGAAATGGAGACTTCACAGTCAGTAAAAGCAAACAGCGCGTCAATGGTTTTATCTGACGACATCCCGGGAACCAGGTGGATCAGAATTTCAACCTTGTCCGAAGTATTATCATCAATTTTCCGGATCTTTATTTTGCCTTTATCGTTGGCTTTGATGATGGATTCGATTAATGAAGCTGTTGTTTTACCAAACGGCAGTTCACTAACAACCAGCGTTTTACTATCCTTCTTTTCAATTTTGGCTCTTACTTTAATTGCTCCTCCTCGGATTCCGTCGTTGTAACGCGAAAAGTCGCCCGATCCGCCTGTCGGGAAATCCGGATATAACTCAAAATCCTCATCCCTCAGATACGCGATTGAAGCATCAATCAGTTCGACAAAATTGTGCGGAAGAATTTTGCAGGCCAAGCCCACGGCAATCCCCTCAACTCCTTGAGCCAGCAGAAGCGGGAACTTTACCGGAAGCGCAATTGGCTCGCGGTTACGCCCGTCGTACGATAATTTCCAGTTGGTTGTTTTGGGATTAAAAACAACGTCCAGCGCAAATTTCGACAACCGGGCTTCGATGTATCGGGGAGCAGCAGCTCCATCGCCTGTGAGCAGGTTTCCCCAGTTCCCCTGGCAATCAACCAGCAATTCTTTTTGCCCCAACTGAACCAGTGCATCGCCAATGGAAGCATCTCCGTGCGGGTGATACTGCATGGTCTGTCCAATGATATTGGCCACTTTATTGAAACGGCCGTCATCCATTACGCTCATGGCATGCAGAATACGCCGCTGAACAGGTTTCAGTCCGTCTTCCACATAAGGTACCGCACGCTCAAGTATAACATATGAGGCATAATCCAAAAACCACTGCTGGTACATTCCGGACAGATAGATTATCCCATCTTTTTTTTCTTCCTTCTGGAATTCTTCTTTATTGATATTTTCTTCAGTCATTTTTGCTCCTTGCAATCAAATATTGTTGCTGCATTTATCCAAACGAATTGCGCGGCCGAAAAACCCCGGGCTAAAAGTCGTCTTTTTCCACGTATAAATTATCGATAATAAAATCCTGGCGTTCAGGCGTATTTTTTCCCATGTAAAATTCGAGCATATTGGCTACCGATTCGTGTTTTTTCATCTGAACCGGATCAAGCCGGATATCCGCCCCGATGAAGTTTTTAAACTCATCCGGTGATATTTCTCCCAACCCTTTAAACCGGGTAATCTCGGCGGTTTTTCCCAATTTCTGAATAGCCGAAATACGTTCTTCTTCAGAATAACAGTAGTAAGTCACCTTTTTATTCCGAACCCTGAAAAGCGGGGTCTGGAAAATATAGAGGTGGCCCCGGCGAACAATTTCGGGGAAAAACTGAAGGAAAAAAGTAATAATCAGCAGCCGGATATGCATCCCGTCAACGTCAGCATCGGTAGCAATAATCACTTTATTGTACCGCAGGTCATCCATACTTTCCTCGATATTGAGAGCAGCCTGAAGCAGATTAAACTCCTCGTTTTCGTATACCACCTTCTTAGTCAGACCAAAAGTATTCAACGGTTTTCCCCGCAAACTGAATACTGCCTGGGTATTTACATCACGCGATTTGGTGATCGATCCGCTGGCCGAATCCCCTTCGGTTATAAAAATGGACGAATTTTCGCGCAACTCGTGGTTAGTATCAAGGTGAACCCGGCAGTCGCGCAGTTTCCGGTTATGCAGATTCGCCTTTTTTGCCCGTTGTTTTGCAAGTTTTTTAATTCCTGATATTGCCTTGCGCTCGCGTTCGGATTCGGTAATCCGGCGCAGCAACACTTCGGACACATCGGGATTCTTATGCAGGTAATTATCCAGTTCCTTCAGGATAAAATTGGTTACAAAAGTACGCACAGAGGGGCCATCCGGACCGATATCCTTGGATCCCAGCTTGGTTTTTGTCTGCGATTCGAACACCGGCTCTTCCACTTTAATGGCAATTGCGGCAACGATAGAAGCCCGGATGTCAGAAGGATCGAAATCTTTTTTGTAGAAATCGCGGATGGCTTTTACAATCGCTTCACGAAAAGCAAGGAGATGAGTTCCTCCCTGCGTGGTATGCTGACCGTTTACAAACGAATAATAATCCTCGCCGTACTGGTTTCCGTGCGTAATGGCCACTTCAATGTCGGTCCCTTTCAAATGAATCACCGGATAGAGCGATTCGGCCTCCTGGTTTTCCTCCAGAAGGTCGCGCAGCCCGTTCTTTGAATGAAACCTCTCTCCGTTAAATTCCAGTGTAAGGCCGGCATTCAGAAACGAGTAATTTTTCATCATATTGACCACATAGTCGTCAATAAAATGATAATTCTTAAAAACATTCGCATCCGGAGTAAACGCAACAAAGGTACCATTAGCCTCATCAGAAGGGACAACATCTTTTTCGGACACGACCACACCTTCGCTGAAACTGATTTCTTTGACCTCGCCTTCGCGGAAGGATTTGATTAAAAAATGGCTAGACAAAGCATTTACAGCCTTGATACCCACCCCATTCAACCCTACTGATTTTTTAAATACTTCCGAGTCGTATTTCGCTCCGGTATTCATTTTTGAAGCGACATCAAGCAGTTTGCCGAGCGGAATACCACGCCCGTAATCTCGAACGGTTACCAGATCGTTGCTCACCCGAACTTCAATCTTTTTTCCGTTACCCATCATAAACTCATCGATGGAATTGTCCATCACTTCCTTCAGCAAAACATATATACCATCATCGCTTGCCGAGCCGTCGCCCAACTTACCAATATACATCCCCGGTCTTTTCCGGATATGTTCCTGCCAGTCAAGCGTTTTTATCGAACCTTCATCATAATTCGGCATCATATTCCTTTCCAATTTGCAACAAATATAAAGAAAACAAAAGTTGATTGGTAATTCGGAGCGCCTACATTAACTAACAACCAATAGTTGAAAACTTATTCAAAACATTTCAGATTTCAACCTGAAATAAACCGAAAACACAGCGATTTATCCGTTTGATTTACAGGCTAATTATTAAAACCTGACTCTTTGAACTGAATCGATCTTAAATCGAATGCATTTTTTTGCCATTTTGTTCGTTTTTTATTCCTGAAGGGATCAAAAACGCAGTCCTGTCAAACAGGCAGACGAGTCGAATCAGGCTGTAAAAATCACACGTGAACTTCTTTTCTGAATATTGATGAGGTTTATCTATTTAATTATCTTTGCGCCGACATGTTGAAAAAGTATATTTACATAGTAGCTGCTGCGCTTCTGATCGTTGTTCAGACTCATGCCCAAATCAGACCGGGAAGTTTAAACACGAACCGCCAAGGTTCTGAAACGGCTCCGAACGGCGATTCGGAAACACCTTCGCCTGATGTCAAAGAAAAGGACAGACCTAAAATCCCTTCACGCATCAGAACATGGGAAGTGCACGAACAAGGCTCGCTGATTCAGAAAACAGAGCTCGACACAACCATTACTTTCTACCATGTTTATCATCCGTTTGATCAAAAAAGCATCAGCACAACCTTTACCGGAAACAACGGCGGAGCATACATTTCAAACGATTTCTTCAAACGCAGCTACAATTCGGATTTCTATTTTGCCCGATCGTTTGATGCCTATCTGCTCACACCGTCACAAATTAAATACTTCAACACCTCCACGCCCTATTCGCTGCTCGATTACAGCCAGAGCGAAAACCGGGTGAAACACAACGAAACAAGATTTAACGTTTTCTTTTCGCAGAATGTAAACAAAAAACTGAATTTCGAACTCATTTACAACCAGACCCGGTCGCAGGGACAATATTTAAATCAGGAAAACAAATTCCACAACATCGGACTGGTATCTTCATACAATTCCGACAATTTCCTATCACATTCAAATATAATTTTCAACCGACTAAAAGGTCAGGAAAACGGAGGAATTGACCCCGGACAACCACTCAATGGCCCCGACAAAACAGATGACTTTACGGTGCGGATGGATGATGCGACCAACGAACTCCAGAACAACACCTTTTTCACGGTAAACGAATACCGGTTAGGAAAAACAGTAGAAGCCGACAGTTCTGAAAATTCAGCAGAGAAATTCATACCCCGGGTTGGATTTATTCACCAATTTGAGTTTTCAGGAAACAAACGAAGTTTTACAAAGACCGATAAATCCAGCGACTTTTTTGCGAACAACTACATCAACACCGGACAGACAAAAGACAGTGTAAGGTATACCCGGCTGACAAACATATTTCAGATCAAATTTTACGAAGCTCCCGACAGGAAATTTACTTTTGGGAAGCGGGCATATATTGGTCACGATGAAATATGGCATCACACATCCAGCCAACTCACAGATATGAAAGCACACCCATTTCCTGTCATAGGCTCATATCTTTACAACACCCCCAGCTCTTTAAATAACCAGATACTTACGGAAGAATTATTCTTCTCTAAACAAGCAAATACATTTGTTGGGGGCGGAATATTCCGGAACGAAGGAAGGTTTTGGCAATGGGGTGCCGATGGACGAATATATATTGTCGGATACCGCGCCGGACAGACCGAACTTAACGGATTCCTCAACAAGCCTTTGAAATTCGGAAGAGACACCACTAGCTTCCGGATTGAAGGAAGCCTGAAAACACTGGTCCCCGAATATTTTGACCGGTATTATTTTTCCAATCATTTTGTCTGGAGAAATAATTTCGACAACATCAACGAGATGACCATCCGGGCGAGTATCCATTCGCAGGAACACAACGCAACCATAGGCGCCAATTATTCGCTCATCGGAAACTACATCTACAACAACGCTGAGGCTCTACCGTCTCAGGCAGGAAGCGAATTGCTGATGCTTTCGGCCTATATCAACAAAGATTTTATCAGTGACCATTGGGTATTGCGCACACAAATACTCGCACAAAAAGCAAACAACGATAACATCATTCATCTGCCGGCATTTGCAGGTTTTATCAGCCTGAACTACCGAACCTTGGTTTCGAAGGTTTTGCATTTCCAGATTGGAGCCGACACCCGCTACAACACAGCCTTTTACGCCGACGCCTACGATCCGGCAACAGCCAGATTTTACCTTCAGAACAAGCAAAAAATCGGCGAATATCCTTTCATCGACTTGCATGCAAACCTGAAACTAAAACGCACCCGGGTATTTTTTATCCTGATGAATGCCGCTTCAGGCATGGTTGGAAACAACTACTATGTTGCTCCCGACTATCCGTACTACCGCCGTACATTCAGGCTCGGGTTAGCCTGGTCGTTCTATGATTAAGAATGATCGTGGTGATTTCGTTTTTTGAGAATTTCGATCAGCTCGGTTAAAATCATAGCAGTGGCGCCCCAGATAATCTGGCCGTTATAGGGATAATACTTTACCGGAAGCATGCCAGTCACGGTTTGAAGTTCGGTTTCAGAGATTATGTCTTCGCCCAGGTAATCATCAAGCGGCAACAAAATCAACTCTTCAACTTCGCCTGAATTTAGCGAAAAGTCGGGCCTTTGATCACTCCAGGCCAGAAAAGGCTGAATTGAAAACCTACTGACCTCCACAAATAAATCAGACATTTTACCCAGCACCTCAATACGCACCGGATCAACACCAACCTCTTCACGCGCTTCACGCAAAGCAGCAACCTCAGCAGACACATCGTCCTTCTCAACTTTTCCTCCGGGGAAACTGATTTGTCCCGGATGATGTTTCATTGTTGACGGACGTTTCATCAAACAAATGTATAACCGCCCTTCTTCAGGA
>JAEUSS010000016.1 GCA_016788685.1 Prolixibacteraceae bacterium
CCTGCAAAATTTCCTGAACATCGTTCACGCTCATGCCGTAACGGGCCATGGCTTCACGGTTCAGCTTGATTTCGAGGTAAGGCGCACCAACTGCACGGTCGTAAAATACCGATGAAGCTTTCACCGAAGGCACATCTTTCAGCGCCTGTTCAAACTGCATCCCGGCCTTTTCAATCGTTTCCAGATCAGGACCATAAACTTTCAGTCCCATCGGCGCGCGCATTCCGGTTGAAAGCATCACCAGACGGGTTTCAATCGGCTGTAGTTTGGGCGCAGACGTCAGCCCCGGAATGTTGGTCACTTTCACGATTTCATTCCAGATGTCGTTGGGCTTTTTGATGTGCGCCCGCCATTGCCGGAAATAATCGCCGTTGGTAGCCGGAATCAGGCTGTCAACCGGAATGACGCGGAAAGTTTCTTTCTCCGGATTGTATTTGCCGCCGTTTTTCAGGATAAAATTACCGTCCCGGTCAGTTTTAAACTGCATCCGGTGCCCGTTTTCATCCAGAATATATTCGGGCCGGTAGTTGATTGTATTTTCAAACATCTGCACCGGAGCCGGGTCAAGCGCCGAATTAACGCGTCCCCATTTACCAACAGCTACTTCCACTTCAGGAATAGCCGACAGACGTTTATCAAGCGTTTCGATGTAATTCAGGTTCATTTCAATGCTCGAATGCGGCATGCTCGTGGGCATGAGCAAAAACGATCCTTCGTTAAGCGAAGGCATAAACTCTTTACCGGTTCCGGGGAACACTTTGGTTGATTTTTGCCAAAGAGCCGTTTGCCTGAAACTGCTCCAGCCCATTTTTTCGAAACCAGTAGCCGCGAATCCAAGAATCCGGTCGGTTCCCTGCCAGACCAGCAGCCCGAAAAGCAGTGTAAATGCCGGAAGCAGCAGGAATTTCCATTTATGCACCAAACACCAGCGAAGAATCGGTTCGTAAAAATGAACCATCGACTGCAAGGCAAGAAGAATGACGGCAACAATTCCGGCGACAAATAAATAATTGACCAATGCACTGTTGTGCGCACCCAGGGGCAGCCACTCAATCGCAAGGAAATAAACCGCGACCAGCACGGTAATGGCTATGTTAATGTAATTGGTGAACTCTTTTCGGCGTTCGGGCCAGCGGTATTCGAGCAGGTTGTTGATGCCGATGGCTACCAAAGCCAGGGCGGGCCAAACCTGCCAGATTACAACAAAAAGGATTCCGGCCGCAATCAGGCTTCCGTTCCATATTCTGCTGATTTTTCTCTTGTCGAACCGGATGGAAAAGAAAATATGAGTCAGGGTAGGCAACACCACGATTCCGAGAACAAATGCAGACAAGAGCGCGAATGTTTTCGTAAAAGCCAGCGGGTGGAACAATTTACCTTCGGCGGCCTCCATGGCAAACACCGGTAAAAAACTCACAATGGTGGTAGCAATCGACGTAACCACAGCATCGCGCACTTCTGTGGTTGCTTTGTAAATGACCGACATCAGCTTCTTACCTCTGATTCCTTTGTTTTCGGGCATTTCGAGGTGGCGGAGAATATTCTCCACATCAACAATCCCAATGTCGACCATCACTCCAATGGCAATGGCAATACCCGAAAGGGCAACAATGTTGGCGTCGACACCGAAAAAGCGCATCAGGATGAAGGTCATCAATACGCCGATAGGCAGCAGTCCGGCAACAATAACTGATGCCCGCATATTCATAACCAACACGATGATCACAATAATACTGATCAGGATTTCGTGCGAAAGTGCTGATTCGAGTGTTCCGATAGTTTCTTTGATCAGGCCCGTACGGTCGTAAAAAGGCACGATAGTCACTTTTGAAACACTGCCGTCAGCCAAAGTTTTTTGCGGCAATCCGGCCTCAATTTCCTTTATTTTAGCCTTGACATTGTTGATAACTTCCATCGGATTGGAACCATATCTGGCAACCACAACCGCACCAACCGCTTCGGAACCAGCTTTATCCAGTCCGCCGCGGCGGGTTGCCGGGCCAAATGCCACTATTGCCACATCCTTCACCCTGACAGGAACGTTGTTTCGAACGGCCACAACCGAATTCTCCAGATCTCCGAGATCTTTGATATACCCCAGCCCGCGAATGATATATTCCACATTGTTCAGTTCGATGGTTTCAGCGCCAATATCGAGGTTGCTTTTCTGCACTGCAGTCATGACGTCCATCACCGAAACGCCGAATGCTTTCAGGGCTTCAGGATTGAGATCAACCTGGTACTCTTTTACAAAACCTCCGGAAGAAGCCACTTCGGAAACACCTTCAGCAGCCGAGAGTCCGTATTTGACGTAATAATCCTGAATGGTGCGTAACTCCTGCGGATCCCAACCGCCGTTCGGAGCGCCGGTTTTCGGGTCACGTCCTTCCAGCGTGTACCAGTAAATTTGCCCCAGTGCGGTTGCATCGGGCCCCAAAGTCGGCTGAACGCCATCGGGCAGCGTTCCGGACGGTAAAGAACTGAGTTTTTCGAGTATACGCGAGCGACTCCAGTAAAAGTCAACATCATCTTTAAAAATGATGTAAATGAATGACATCCCGAACATTGAAGTACTCCGGACTGTATGTACGCCCGGAACACCCAGCAGGGCAGTGGTTAGCGGGTAAGTCACCTGGTCCTGAATGTCTTTAGGCGAACGGCCCATCCATTCGGTGGCTATAATTTGCTGGTTTTCGCCAATATCCGGAATGGCATCAACCGGAACCGGATCGCGGGGCAGAAAGCCCGTTTGCCAGTTAAATGGCATGGTTACCAATCCGTAGCCAACAAAAGCTATCAGGAAAATGAAAGTAACCAGCCGGTTTTCGAGAAAATATTTGACAAGTCGGTTAAACATAGCAGTAATTTGAAGATGAAATGATTTGAAAATGGAAAAACGGAAACCCGAAGCCTAAAAAATTTTCAGAACTTCAGGCTCCCCGGCTTATATAATTTCTTCAGATTATCTGTATTGGCAACAGCCGGGCAAAGCCTTGTAGACTTTGATGTCGGCTTTTGCTTTCTCATTGTCGTGACCTGCTGAAGCCACCTTTTTCCCGATTGTTTCAATATTTGTTTTTGCCGGATCAAAAGTTACAGCAAGAGTTTTTGTTTTGACACTCCACTCGGCTTTACTAACGCCATCCGCTTTTGCAGCCTTTTCGATACGCGCTTTGCACATTTCGCAGTTTCCTGAAACTTTAATCGTTTCAGTTTTGGTTGAAGTTATTTTGGAATGATCGTGAGTCTGGGCATAGGAGTTAAAGCCCGCAACAGTGGCCAGGATGGCAATTATAATGATTCTTACAGCTTTCATGATTTTAAATATTTGATGTTAATGTATTGAAAGACGGCCCCTGACAGCAAAACACATCAGGATACCGGAAAATTAACTTACCGACAGAAAAGTTATGTCCCTTTCTGTCAGAATCAGCTCAATCACATTAAATCAAATACGGAAAACACATATTTTGGGCAGGCTAACAGCATTCACCGCCATTAAGTCCGGCGGACTATGGCTAATGCTGTTGCGTTTTAACGCTGCTAACGGGTCAATGGCAAGACTTTGAGGTATATCAAAAACCTGCAAAGCTATTTGCGAGAGTACTTTAAATTCAGAAAACGAAGGATTAAAATTGTGATCAACCGCATATACCGAAACCCGATTGTCACAGCAATGCGATTCGAGATGACCGCCAGGCTGGGTACACTCATCGGTTACCCCTTCCATACCGCACGAGGCTATGCTGCCCAGTACAGAGACTCTGGATTCTGCAATTTCACCGCCGCAAAAATGCAAGGAGACGGTGAGCTGCATTCCGGAAAGCAGAATCAACAAGGCCGATAATATGGAAAATAATCTTCTCATCAGATTTAAAACACAACATTTATCTAAAAGGTTTTCAAATATATGTGTTTTTTACAGAATGGTCCGCTGACTTCGATTCGATTAGGAAATATTAACAAGACTAAATATGCCTTTTTCGTTGCCCAGGCTGCTGTTAGCCGCCATACGAACGAAGTTCATAAAAAATTAACTACGGATGTTCCTGAAGAAATTTCCGGTGCTGTTCCTGCATTTGCTGCATCTGTTGCTGCAAGATCTTCATCAGTTCGTCCATCGTCTTTGGCTGCATACTCCGCAGAGAATCAGCCGAAGTGCTGTCGGATTCGCTTCGGTTAAAGTTATTGAAAAAATCTTCTAAACCTTCCATTCTCAGGGTATCGCTCTTTAATCCAAACTCTTGAAAAAAATGATTCTGCCCGAATTTCTTCATCTGAAGCGAATCCGGTCTCCCTCCAAACGGCTGAGCAAACATCTGCTCAAAGTCTTTAAAGAAGGAATGATTGAAAAAGGTGCTGTCGGAAAAAAATCCGAAGTGGCCGCCAAACGATTTCTGAAAATCTTCCGGAGAAAACGAGTGCATCAGAGTGCTATCGCCCGACCAACTGTAGGAGTATATAGAGTCGAACTTTATCAGGTTGCCCTTCTCGTCATACTCCCGGTTAACTTTGATGTCTTCCTTCGGAGCCTTGGGCTTCATATCTGACTTTTGTGCCATTGAGTTCAGAAAAAAGCACGAGAAGAGAATAATAAAAAAGAAAAACCGTTTCATACCAATTGAGATTTAAATTCAATCCAAAATTAGTTTCAAACTATGAAACTAATTTTTAAAAAAGATTAAAACATTTTAAAATTTATGAATCAAATCACTTTCTCTATTTCTGCAGAAAGTGAATATTCTTTTCAGAATTTACTGTATCTTTAATTTCGCAAATAAGCAGTTCGGAAGCCGAATCCAGTTTTTCAAAAAATGAACGCCCCGGAACGAATAAATAAGCCCAATTGCCGGGGTAACCTGTATACTATTTAAAAACTTATCTGGCCGAACAGCCTAATGTATAAACAACAGGAATACAAAAAACTTACAAATTATGGAACTCACGAATAACAACAACTATGCATGGGCCGGGAAAACGGTTCTAATTGTTGAAGACAACGAAACGAGTAACATCTATTTTGAAGCAGCTCTGAGGAAAACGCAGGCCTCCCTGATTTGGGCTAAAGACGGGCTGGAGGCTGTTGATATCGTAAAAAGCAACAATCATAAAATTGATTTGATCTTAATGGACATCAACATGCCCAAAATGGATGGTATCGAGGCGACCAGAATCATCAAATCATCTTATCCTGAAATCATAATCATTGTTCAGACAGCATTCCTTTTGTCGGGCGAAGAAAGACTGTGCCAGGAAGCTGGTTGTGATGAGTTCATCACCAAGCCCATCCGCCTGAAATATTTACTCGACACCATTAATCAATATTTAGCCGTACCCAAAGAGGCATAGGCTCCGAACCTCCGGGCTGAATCAGGTTCTGTCACAGGCAAGAATCCGGCATATAATTTTCCGTCCCGTTTTTCTGACTGATTTTGGACCAGTTGATCAGCTGCATAAATACGGTATTCTCCGGGATTCCCGTAAAAGAGTTCAAATTTCCCCGTGGCATCCGGATGAATTTTATTTTCTAAAAACATCGCAAGCACGCCCATATTCATCCGGCAATTTACTTCAATGCACGGTTGCATCATCAGTCTCCCTCCATTCCTGAAAATCATGGCATCAACACCCATAAATCCCCGGTAATGACTTGTATATGGTGCATTTTTTAATGCCTCGTGCACCACTTCGGCAGTCACCCCGATCATTTCTTTCACTTCTTTGATATCCTCTCCGGACAAAACAGTATT
>JAEUSS010000043.1 GCA_016788685.1 Prolixibacteraceae bacterium
GTGGCATTTTCGAGCTGTTGCCGGGCCTCGGTAAGATTGGTCAGCGCTCTTTGCCGGCTCAGATTTGCGGCTTCCAACTGTTGCCGGGTGATGGCCTCTCCTCCTTCCAAAGTCTGAAACCGCGTCCAATCCTTTTCAGCATTCGCCAAGTTTTCTTTCGCCAGTTCATAGCGGCTCTCTGCAACCTCCCGTTCCACGGTCGCCAGTATTTCTCCTGCCCGAACCCGATTTCCCTCCTGAAACAAAAGTTTCGTAATTTTGCCCTGGGTCTCTGAAACAACCTGCACATCGCTATTCGAAAAATACTGCCCACTTTCGCTTAATTCGGGTGTAAAATCAACCAACCGGACTGGCACAACCTCAACCGGAACTTCTGTACTAAAATTTCGCATTGCACTTAATTCTTCCTGCATATCTTTCCGGTTTTTCATCAGAAGAAACAGGATTAAGGCTATTATGCCAACAACAACCGCAATTATTATTGTTTTCCGAAGTATTTTGGTATTCATAATAGAAAGATATTATTGGTTAATGTATTCAATAAGCAACCCGCCCTTGGATCTGATCAAATCCAATTCGGCATTTTTAAACTGAAGCAACGCGTTTGCATAGGTCAGACGGGATTCGGTGAGGCTATTTTGAGCCCGAAGCAAATCGGTAAGCGAAATTGTCTGCTGTTCGTAACCCAGTAAAGCAATCCGGTAGTTTTTCTCGGCAATCCCTATATTTTCTTTCTGCCTGACCACAGCCTTCCGATTATTATCGTATTGAAGACTGGCATTCACGTGTTCCTTTGTCAAGTAGTTAACCGTTTGCATTTGCCGATTCCGAAGTTGCTGCATCGTCAATTTTCGCTGTTGTATCTTTTCCCGTCGTTCAAATCCGTCGAAAACAGGAATCGAGAGACTCAAACCAACTCCTCCTACATTAAAAAAACGGTTGTCTCCTCCATCAAAGAAGTCGAAGCGGTCTCTTTGCCCCTGGTAATAATACTGTGCATACCCCGACAACACAGGCAGGTATTCCTGTTTACCCTGTTTCAGCGAAAGCGATGCCATCTCAAATTGAGAGTTCAACATTTTCATTTCGGTGCGGTTCTCCCACGAAGGCATAAGCGTAGCAACCTCCCTGACAGAAAACGCAAGCGAATCGGTTAACTCGATGCTGGCTTCCGCTTCGATACCAATCAAAAATTTCATCAGATTCAGCTGTTGTTCAAACAACTGGTCCAGATTGTCAATTTCCCGCTGCAGGTTATTCTGATCGACCAGTACCTGGTCGTGATCAATCTTACGAATAAGCTCGTTCTGGTGCAACAAGCCTGTAATCTGCAACAAATGAGACATATTCCCGGCTGTAACCGACAAATGCTCCCGTTGCTGCCTGGTGGTCTGGCATAAATAATAAAGTTGAGTTATTTGATAAACCAGATTTTCATTTTTCTGTTGCAGGTTGAGTTGCTCCAACCCTGTTTGAAGACCAGCGACCCGGAGTGCAGTAAAATAGCTTTGATTATACAACAGTTGGGTTGCCTTGAACCCCGAGTTCCAATTATACTTTGTTCCAAACACAACAGGAATATCCCCTCCTTGTCCGAACAATTCACCCGGAACAATCATCTTGGGCAATGCGTAGGAATACGAGAAGTCGCTATACGCCTGAATTTGCGGGTACAGTTTGCTTTTTAGCCCGACATGCTCGCTTTGTGATTTTTGTTTCCCGAGCGCCGCATTCTGAATTTCCGGATTGTTCTTCAGTCCTTGCTGAACCGCCCCGGCTACCGACAACCGGACATTTTGCCCTTCAGCCGATGCCGCCATCAAAACAAACAAAACACTGATCACAATTAGTTTCTGTTTCATGTATATAATTTTTCAAAGTTGTTTCTATAAGTCATCATATACATACCGACCGTTCGGTCTGTTTGTGCTCAAAAAAATTTAGACCTTAATCTGATTATAAAAACTATCCCAAAGAGTCAGCATTTCCTGCTCCATTTGCTTTACCCGTCCTTCCATAATCAAGCGCAGACCAAGGCCATCGTTGGTATAAACAAACATACCGGCAATTTGCCGATCAGTCATATCTGAGCGGATTTCGCCACTGGCTTTTCCGCTACTTACAGCCTGTTCCCAAGAAGCCAGTTCCGAGGCATGTACCTCCTTGATTTCTTCCTTAAAACCAGGAAAGAGTCTCATCGCATCAAAAGCCAGCACAAAATAATTGATATCATCTTCATCACTAATATCACCCAGTTCAGTCTTCAGTTTTTCAAATGCACTGATGATGTAATTTATATAATCACAATAGAAATCGCGAAATGACTTTTTACTGAACCGGCTATAGTCAACTTTCATTATTTTCAGGAAATATGTCCGGATTATTTCGATAAAAAGTTCTTCTTTGCTGGAAAAATAGTGGTAAAAAGCCCCTTTTGAAAGACCTGTCTTTTCAACAATCTCTTTCATTGTTACCTCTTTGAAACTCTTTTGAAGGAAAAGAGATAACGAGACAAGCAAAATATGTTCTTTTGAAGCATTCATAAACCGACCGTTTGGTCTGCAAATATAAAACAATTTTAATTACAGTACCACAAATGAAAAAAAAATACCAGAATTATAATACATTATGAAAATCCGGTCAAACTGATCACCGGATTTTCCAACTTTAACTCATTTTTAGTTATTAATGGTCTAGTTTTCAAACTTAAAACGACCCCCTTTGGGTCTCATTTCCAAGCATCACAACGAACCAAAATAAATCAAAATGAATTAATTATCAGAATCTTACATTGATCACCGAGACCTGTTTGAGTTCCTCTGAGAATAGGTCTCGATATAGTCTCGTTTATTTTGCGAATTGGTGCATAATTTGACACTTTGCGGAAAATAAAAAAGCGCTATAATCATATCGACTACAACGCTTTGCATTTTCTTTTAAAAAAGTGTGACCAAATGTTGTTTTGAAATAAATTCTTGATCTTCTTCATTTAACTTATCAATCCACTCTATTTTCTCTTAGCCCCATTGAGGCATAAATGGGTTGCAACCTCAGGATGATTGGGATCTGCCTCAAGATAATATATGCCAGGAGTAAGCTTAACATAGCTTTGACCTGATGCCACTGCTTGTTTAATTTGATTATGCAAAGTATTCACTTCTGGCTTTTCTACAGCAAGAACCTTTGTTATGCAAACAATTAAAGCTATTTTGAAAAAAAGAAAATGTATTTCATATATTAAAATATTAAGAACGTCTCATCATCTAAAGTGAATCCATATATCGTTCATAGGCGGATTTAAATGATTATTGATCATATTATCTATACGCCTTGATATTTTAATAGGTATTTTCAAATGGCAAACTTTTAGATTTAATTACTACCGGACCAATTAATCCTGCCTGTTGTAAAGGAGAATTTGGTTTATAAAGATTCAAACTCAACCATGTTTTACGCTGTTCTTCAGGTAGTTGTTGATCTCCAATAATTCGATTTACCCATGTGTTTACAACTTCCACTTTTATTGTATTGCTCCCCTTCTTAA
>JAEUSS010000049.1 GCA_016788685.1 Prolixibacteraceae bacterium
TCGGTATTTAAGTATGCAGCCATTCTGGTTATGGTTTCTGTCGGCAGCTGGATGTTTGTTCATCATAAAATGCAATCGATTGACCTAAAATTGACAGAAGATTTATTCCTGAAAAATGCCAGCCAAAATCCGACCCTATTTCTGGGTGACGGATCAAAACATGCAATCAGCGGTAACAACGCAGAGTTAGATTTTTCGATGTCGGGACAAATCGAAGCAAACGGTGAGTCCATCAGCAGCGCGCAATCGGGAGGTTCTAAACCAGATGTGCTGGTAGTCCCTTTCGGGAAAAAGGCCAGAGTAAAACTGTCCGACGGAACCCGGATTTGTGTAAATGCGGGAAGTCGTATCATCTTTCCTGACAGGTTTACCCAAAAGAAAAGAGAAATTTACCTGGTGGGCGAAGCATACTTTGAGGTGGCACACGATCCGGACAAACCTTTTCTGGTAAAAACGTCAACGGTTACCATCCGGGTTTTGGGGACCAGTTTTAATGTATCGTCCTATCCTGATGATGAGTTTGTATCAACAGTATTAAAAGAAGGGAAAATCAGGATGGAAGAAAATGATTCGCAACTGTTTGAGTCTTCCGTCGATCTGATACCAAATCAAATGGCTGTTTTCAAAAAAGACGGGAATGGCATCCGGGTAGTTAAAACCGATCCGGAAAATTATATTCTCTGGACCGACGGTATTTTGAAGTTTGAAAAACAGGAAATCAATCAGCTGATTACTAAGGTTGAACGGTTTTATAATATCAGCATTGAATTGAAAAATCCCCAGATTGGGAAAGAACGGATAACAGGGAAACTCGATTTAAATGCAGGAATACTAGAGGTATTTGAGTCGATAAGTCAACTTAGTCATGCCAAAATAAAGAAAATAAGTGCTGTGGAGTACATTCTTGAGTAAAGTAAAAGCCGGAAAATGCGGCAACATGATCCGGCCTGAACTTGATTCAACGTATGAACCAGTTTTTTAGTAACTATTAAACGTTTCAAATTTATGAAAAAAAAGTTATTAACTGATTTTCCCTTAGGGGGGAGTCTAAATCAATTGTGGAGAATTATGAGATTGACCATTTTATTCTCTTTTTGTTGTGTACTGATGGTGACGGCCAATAGCTATTCGCAGTCAACCAAACTCAGCCTGAATCTCTCCGGGCAAACGATTAAGGAGGTTTTGAATCAGGTAGAAGAAAAGAGTGAGTTTATTTTTCTGTATAAGAACGGAGAAATGAACGATCAGCTAAAAGTGAATATTGACGTTCACGATGCGACGATCAATGAAATCCTGGACAAGATACTTTCCGGGCAGAACCTGAGTTATAATATCAATAACAGACAGGTGATTATCAGTAAGAAAGAGGTCAGTAACGTGTTTGCTGCCACTAATCAGTCAAAAAATGTCAGCGGAAAAGTTAAGGATTCTACCGGAGCTTCGTTGCCGGGGGTTTCGGTGGTGATAAAAGAGACTACAAACGGAACAATCACTGACGGAGAGGGACGCTTTACTCTTGCAGGAGTTCAGGCCAACTCAATACTTCAGTTCTCTTTCGTGGGAATGAAAACTCAGGAAGTGCAGGTTGGAAGCAAAAGCACACTGGAAGTAGTACTTACCGAAGAGTCTATCGGAATTGAAGAGGTTGTTGCCATTGGTTACGGATCGCAAAAGCGCGTGAATATAACCGGATCTGTTGCCACCGTTTCTAAAGAGACGATAGAAAATAAATCGGTGCCGAATGCTATTGCGGCTATTCAGGGGGCACTCCCCGGAGTTGTGGTAACCCGTGGAAGCGGTCAGCCGGGATCTGAAAGTTTTGATATTGAAGTTCGCGGAAAAGGCTCGGCAAACAATATGGATGTGTTGGTTATTGTTGATGGCGCGCCCGGTTCAATCTCCGAACTTAACCCCAATGACATTGAAACCATGACGGTTCTGAAAGATGCTGCGGCTTGTGCCATTTATGGTTCGAATGCAGCGGGCGGGGTTATCCTGGTCACTACCAAAAGAGGGAAAGCAGGTAAAACCGTTGTTGATTATTCCGGAATATTTGGTTTGACTATGCCCTCGCGCATGCCTCAGCGAATTAATTCGTGGGAAGAAGCAGAAATGCAGAATATCGCCAACATCAATTCAGGTGGACAGGCCCAATGGACCGATGAACAGATTGGCTGGATGAAAGGCGAAGGTTTGGAAACACTGAATCCGGATAACCCCGGTGCAAGATGGAGGGTTAGCCCGACTAATGCTAATGCCTGGGATTATTTTGATAATGTGAACTTTATTAACGAATTTACCCGGAAAACCAGCTCTACGCAAACCCACAACCTTAGCATTAAAGGAGGGAACGAGAAAAATGCATACCTGCTCTCTTTCGGATATTACGATCGTCAGGGGATTTTGAAAGAAGGTCCGGATAAAAATAACCGGTACAACCTCCGCCTGAATATGAATACCACCTTTAATAAATATTTGAGCCTCGACACCTGGCTGGCTTATACCAACAGCAACATCTTAGCACCGGCTCAAAAAGTTAACGAGGATTATGGCATTCTTTACAACATGTATCAAACCCGAAGCATTTATTCTGTTTATAATCCGAACGGAGATTATAACGGAATTTGGGATAACCCCCTTGGACAAATGAACAAGGGCGGACGGAGTGAAAAGAACAACAATATGCTGGATGGAAAAGCTAATCTGAAGATTAAAGAATTATTGCCCGGATTGGTGATTGACGTAATAGGTTCAAAACGACTTGGAAACAACCAAAGTGTTTTGGAAAAACGGACAATTATTTACAACGGAGCCCAGGATTTACCCATTAAAACTGTAAATCCGACAAACTCTATGGAAAAATACAATTTCGTATCCAACCGGAGTTCGTTGCAGGCTTATGCTACTTACAATTTCAATATACAGGATATCCATAATTTCACCGTTTTAGGCGGATATGCCTGGGAAGACTACCGCGAAGAGGCAGTAACTGCCGGAGCAAGTAACTTAGTTACCAACGATTTCTTTAGCCTGAACTGGGGCGATGCTATCTCCAAGACCAACGAAGACTTGAACAAAACCTGGGCAACCATGTCGGCTTACGGACGTTTAAATTATAACTACAAGGAAAAGTACCTGTTCGAAGCCAACATGCGTTACGACGGAAGTTCCAGACTGGCTCCGGACAACCGTTGGCATGCATTCCCTTCGCTTTCTGCAGCCTGGAGAATCAGCAACGAGGATTTCTTCAGTGGAGTTCGTTTCATCGAAAATCTGAAGTTGAGAGCCTCTTGGGGACAACTGGGTAACTCAAATGCCATCGGAAACTACGACTATATGGCATTGTTGCTCAGAAAAAATGACCTTCCGTTCAATAACCAAAAGTCATCCTACATTTATCAGGACGTATTGCCCTCCCGTAAAATTACCTGGGAAACCATTCAGACTGCAAATGCCGGTATCGATTTTAACGCATTTAACAACCGCTTGAGTTTTTCGGGCGACTACTATGTCAAGCAAAATAAAGAGATGCTAGCCAAAATTGAGCGTTCATCCATTATCGGGGTTAAATTGCCCTATTTCAATGTTGGTGAACTGAAATCGTGGGGTTGGGAAATCAGCCTGGGATGGAGAGATAAAATCAATACCGTACAGTATTGGGTAAACCTGAATTTGTCTGACAGCCAGAATAAGCTGATTAAATATGACGGAAAGAAAGTGGTTGGGGCCGGAACTAATGATTTGATCGAAGGTATGCCCTTGAATACCATCTGGGGTTACAAAACTGACGGAATGTTCCAGACTGATCAGGAGTACAAAGACTACGGTGTTGTTCAGAACTCGAAGACCGGAGCCGGAGATATCAAATACCTCGACCTGAACGATGATGACGTAATTTCAGCCGGAAAAGGAACCGTTGAAGATCATGGAGATTTGGTTCGCTTGGGTGATAATAATCCCCGCTATACTTTTGGTATTGACCTTGGAGCACGTTGGAAAGGTTTTGATTTCAGCGCCTTTTTCCAGGGCGTAGGAAAGCGCGACTTTGTAGTCAATACCAATGCATTGATGCCTTTCTTTGAAAACTGGAGATATCCGCTATCCATTCAGCGCGATTTCTGGACGGTTGATAATCCGGATGCTTTCTGGCCAAGACCATACAGAGGTAGCAGCCACAACTATGCTGTTTCTGACAAATGGGTGCAGAATGCCGCTTATATCCGCCTGAAAAATATTCAGATTGGTTATTCGCTGCCTCAGTCACTTACCATGAAAGCTAAAATAAGTAAGGTACGAATCTTTGTCTCAGGTCAGGATTTATGGGAGAGCACCAATGTATTCGAATTCATTGATCCTGAAACTCCAAACAAGAAAGATTTCATCTATCCATTCTACAGGGTAGTATCAACCGGATTAAACATTACCTTCTAAAAGACTCAGATCATGAAAAGAATAAAATTATTTACCTTCATACTGATGACTGCCTGGATCGCAGGCTCATGCTCATTAGAACGTTTCCCGGAAACCGAACTGTCGGACGAGAATTACTGGAATTCGGGCCAGGACCTCAAACAGGCCTGTAACTACTTATACACTTTGTTGCCGGGTCAGGATTTCTCGGACAATAAAACTGATCTCCAGTATGGCCAGAATCCAAGTTCTGTCAGCGAGGGCTCATGGCTTATCCCAAGCACATCAGCCGACTGGAACGACCCGTATAGAATGATTTTTGCCGCCAACAACATCATCGAGAAATCAGTAAAAGCTGAAACAACAGAAGCTGTAAAAAACAGATATGTTGCCGAGGCCCGGTTCTTCCGTGCATGGGCTTATTTCAACCTGGTTTCCAAGTATGGCGACGTTCCGCTGCTTCTTAAAACTCTGGACATTAATTCTCCTGAATTGTCAGCTCCAAGAACACCACGGGAAGATGTTGTCAGTCAGATATATGCCGACCTGGATTTTGGCGCTTTGAACCTGCCCGCTTTTAAAGCCTTGGGTACCGCAGACTACGGTCGCGTTTCGAAAAGTACCGCATTAGCCTTGAAAGCTCGTGTCGCTTTGTTTGAAGGTACCCGTCAGAAGTTTCATCAATACGGACAGTTTGCACCTCATCTGACAGCCGCTGTAGCTGCAGCCGAGGCTGTTATGGCCGAAGGACACGCACTTTACACCGCCAAAGGTGTTGATAGTTACTATTATCTGTTTCAGTATGAAGGCGAAGGCCCGGCTAATTCTGAAGTGATCTTTGCCAAAGTTTACGGACAGAACATTGCGAATTCAATTCTTTCGCACAAGTTGGGACGTAACCTCGAACAGGGTTATATGTCGTCTACCCGGAGCATGATTGAAACCTACCTTTGCACCGATGGTTTGCCAATGTCAATCTCGCCGCTGGCAGTTAAGCCCGAAGTGAACAGCAACTCGATTTTTGCCAACAAAGATCCGCGACTGAATGCCTCGGTATTTAAAACAGGCGATACCTGGATTTCAAATACATATAAACCTTCAATTTCCTTCGCGAAAACCGGCTACTGCGTTAAGAAATATTTTGTTATTGCTGACTGGAACGGACAAGATTCATACGTCGATGTTCATTTAATGCGTTATGCTGAAGTATTACTGGCCTATGCCGAAGCCAAGTTCGAACTGAACGGCCAGATTACAGATGCGGAACTGGACAAGTCGATCAATCTGTTGCGCGCCCGGGTATCAATGCCAAAATTGACCAACGCTTTCGTGACTGCCAACGGGTTAAACATGCGCGACGAAATTCGTCGTGAACGTACGGTCGAATTGGCTCAGGAAGGTTCCCGTTACCAGGACATAAACCGCTGGAAGATTTCAGAAACAGTTTTACCTCAGGCAATTTTGGGTGCTGCTTATTTTGCATCTGAATATGTGAATGTGAAAAATCCGATCCTCACCCCTGAAGGACTGTTTGTTGTACAATCCAAGGAGACACGGAAGTTTGATCCCGCAAAAGATTACTTGTATCCGGTCCCTCTGAGGGAAATCTCGATCAGCGGAGGTGCTGTAACTCAGAACCCCAACTGGCTGTATTAGTCAAATGAGAGATGTCGGATAACCGGCCGGACATATCAGCACATGAACTCCCGGCC
>JAEUSS010000051.1 GCA_016788685.1 Prolixibacteraceae bacterium
TCGGTATTGTTGCCAAATATCTCGCGAATGAAAAGGAAACGGTCGTTCAGGCCGATTGCAGCGCGCAGACTGGTAATCGGTCCGTTGGCCAGTTTCGATTCGTTGGCTTTGTTTTCGCCCATGGCATCGTTTACCGAGCGTTCTTTTCGGAATGATTCTCCAACTACAGTTTTTTCCTGAACAGGCTCTTCAGGTTTGGGGATTTCGCGCATGAACGGGCGATCGGCAGCTTCGGAAACCGGCGTAAATCTGATATTTTCCATGTCGTCATCCATGTCGTCAATCTGGATTTCACGAATCTCAGGTTGGCGGACAGTTTGCTGATCGTCTGTCTCGTTTTCCGCTTCTGGCTGATCTTCGTTAGCTTCTTCCTCGTTCTGATCATTCAGATCCTCTTCAACCTCATCTTCCTCTTCCTCTTCTGGTTCTTGCAAATCGTCTTCTTCGGATTGTTCTTCCTCTATTTCCTGTTCTTCCGGATATTCATTTTCTTCAGCTTCACCTACTTCAAATTCCGGCTCATTCTCTTCAGATTCCGGGTTCTCATCATCGTCTTTATTTTCATCGTCTTTTTCTTCCTGAAACTCCTCTTCCTCAGTTTCATCATCATCATCATCATCATCATCTTCTTCTTCTTCTTCTTCTTCTTCTTCTTGTGTTTCAGGATGTTCGAAGTTCAGGATTTCAAGTTCAGGATCTGAAATGTTTACGTCAGCGTTTTCCGCTTCTTCGGTGTTGTCATCTTCATCCCCGGTTTCCTCTGCTTCGCTCATTTTCGATGTTGAAACTTCGCGTAACAATTCAATTTCCTGGCACAAAAGGCGGGCTTTACTCAGGGCCAGCTCGATGAATAACGAGGCATCTCCTTTAATTTCTGCTACTTCTTCGGATAAAATTTTTAGTTCCTCCAGATCTTTCACGATGATCTGGACCAATTTACGTTTGTTCATTTTTATTTCTGATTTTAATCGGTAATTCAAGCTGATTTTCTCAGGTAATGATTTAAATTTATCTTTGTTTTCAATCTCGGGATCAATTTTCAGAAGCCTCTGGTTTCAGCATAAATGCCCGAATTGAAGCATCGTAAAAGTACAAAAATCTTTAGCATATTACCTACATGTTTATTGAAAGGGGAATCGACCGACAAAAAAAGACCGGCGGTATTGAAGTTATTGCAGGCTCAATGTTTTCCGGCAAGACAGAAGAATTGATCAGAAGATTGAAACGTGCGAAAATAGCCCGCTTAAACGTCGAAATCTTTAAACCGGCGATCGATACCCGCTATTCCGTTGCTGAAGTGGTCTCGCATGACGAGAATTCCATTCACAGCACTCCGGTTGAAAACTCGGGAAACATTATGCTTCTGGCCGGCGATGTTCATGTCATCGGAATCGATGAAGCCCAGTTCTTCGATAATGGTCTTATCGATGTAAGTGTGGCTTTGGCCAATATGGGTATTCGCGTAATCATTGCCGGCCTCGATATGGATTTTAAAGGGAAACCGTTTGGGCCGATTCCCGGCCTGATGGCTGTTGCCGATCACATCACCAAGGTTCATGCAATCTGTATGCGCTGCGGCGATGTTGCCCAATTTTCGCACCGTTTGTCGAAAGCCGACAAGCTGGTTTTGCTGGGCGAAAAAGATGAATACGAGCCACTGTGCCGTTCTTGTTTTACTAAAGCTACCAAATAATGCCCATTCTTTCTGTTAATCAGATTTCTTCGGTCGTTGAAGGAGAAGTTTATTCAGCCGGTAACCATCCGGAAATAACGATATCATCGCTGGCTATTGATAGCCGTACCATTTTTGATCCGGAATCGAGCCTGTTTTTTGCCCTGAAAAGTGAACGAAACGACGGACACCGCTATGTTGCCGATTTGGTTCATCTGGGCGTTCGGGCCTTTGTGGTTTCAGATTACCGCGCCGAATTTCAGGAATACCCGAATTGCGTTTTCATTGTGGTGAACGACACGCTGAAAGCTTTGCAGAAGCTGGCAGCATGGCATCGTTCTCAGTTTCAGATTCCGGTTGTCGGGATTACCGGCAGTAACGGAAAGACCATTGTCAAAGAATGGTTGTATGAGGTTCTGCACAACCTGACTGTTATTCGCAGTCCGAAAAGTTATAACTCGCAGGTGGGTGTTCCGCTTTCAGTTTGGAATTTAAGCCCGGCTTATGACCTTGCAATTTTTGAGGCCGGAATTTCAATGCCCGGAGAAATGCAGCATTTAACTGAAACCATCAGGCCAACGGTTGGAATTCTGACTAACATCGGTGAGGCGCATCAGGAAAATTTTGCATCGAAGGAGGTAAAGCTGAACGAAAAACTGAAGCTCTTTGAATCGTGTGCCAGCTTGATTTATTGCAAAGATCAGGCAATGGTTGATTTTGCTGTTCGTAACGGCGGCGTTCACAAACCAACCGATCTGGTGGCATGGTCGTTTGCAGACGAAACGGCTGATTTGTATTTCCGGAAAAAAGAGCTTAACGATGGAGTTGAAATCAGTACAGCCTATGAAGGGAAAAGCTACCAGGTCTGGTTGCCGTTTCAGGACGATTCGAGCATTGAGAATGCCGGACATTGTCTCGCTTT
>JAEUSS010000066.1 GCA_016788685.1 Prolixibacteraceae bacterium
ATTCATCATTACATCATCGGTAAAGGTAAGTGCACATTCTCCCCTTTGTATTGTGGCGACCTGAACGGTCAAATCCTTTCAATGCCCTTTTCGGAATAAAATTCCAGGTCAGGCGAATACCCTGGGAACTAAATTGGTTAATTCCTTTTCCCATGCCTATTTCGTAGGTATATCCTATTTTAAAAGCTTCTCTGATGAGCACATCCACCGAACAAGTTTGCGCCTGCCCGAATCGGTGGCTGGTACCAAGCCATACTTTATCTGCCAGCAAAAAATTGATTCCGATATCCAGCAAGGGACTAACCAACGACTGATATTGTTTCCCGTTTTCATATATTGTTTGCTTCACCGGATAATATTTCAAAACAAAATCAGGTCTAAAGAACACTCCTTTGCTAATGCTATACATGAAACCCGAAGTCAAATCGAAGCCCGGAATCAACCACCCAGAACCACTCTTGTTCCCCCCGAAAAGCAGATTGGAACTCAAGCCCACAAAATAGGCCGGATCGTAGAAAACCAGGCCAAATGCAGCGGTTGTGTTAGTGACATTAAAGTCAATAGTCCCAAGATCTAAATCAGGGTATGTTTCGAGCCGCTGCACATCATAAGCTACACTCTGAAACCCCACACTATACCCAAACGCCAGATAATTGGAGGAATTGATCCGAAGATTATGTGAAAAACTTCCTGCAAATGAAAGCCTCCGGCGAAGCCCAATCGACTGGTTAATTGCCATAAACCCGACACCCAATCCGGATAGATTAATTGGCGAATAGGCATTTACGGCATAAGTCTCAGGAGCCCCGTCAATTTTGCTAACCCATTGATAACGGCTCATCAGATTAACAGAAGCAAAATCCTTGAATGAGTTGTATGCGGGATTTATAAATTCCTGCTTCATGACACTTTGCGTATGCATAAGCGCATCCTGTGCAACACCAATCACACATAAATGAAAAAGAAGAAATAACAAAATATGCTTTCTATTTTCCATGTTGTATGTCGATGAAGTTTCGGATAATCGATTGGGTATTTTCTCTTTCAAGAACCAATTCGTAGAAATAAGTTCCATCCGGGAAATTCCGGGCATCAAACTCCGAGGAATAGTGATCACTTTTGAAAACCACATTCCCGAGTTGATTAAAAACGCTCAGCCTGATATTGGAATAGCGGCCCTGATCAGGTACCACCAGGGAGGTTATGTTTCCGTCACCCACATAAATGAAATTAACCAGTTCATGATCCAGCAACGAGTTAAAAGCATACAATCCGTACGCTTTGGCGTCTTTACCAACAAGATAAGAAGCATCCGGAATGCCTGATGTAACTGAAGCAGTCAGATCTGCTTCGGATAAATGGTAAATCTCGAGCTGAGAAGCCAAAGGCTCCAAAGCGGTGTTATGAAACGACAGCCCCGGACGAAACGTATTCTGCCCGTCCAAATATGAATGCACTCTCCACCCAAACGAATTTTCAATCTCCGTATCCAGCGCCGGGCCATAACTGCGTATCTCATCAGGAACACTTTTGTCAAATGCGATGCTCACCACATCATCTTTTTCAGGCCGATCGATCAGGAAAGGATGGAAAGAGGCCTCATCACCAACCGGGAATATGTATTTTTCTCCGGCCAATACTTTACGGGTAAGAAAACCGGCAACGTAAGCTTTATTAATTGGCGAGTCATTAAACGTAACGGCTTCAGGCAAAACATTATCAATCAACAACAACCCGTCTTTGTCCACATTTACAATTCCTGAATTTAAATTCAGTCTGCCTGCAATCGCCAATTCACCCCAAAGGTTAACCCGCCCCCCCGGCATATCCATTTTCAGAATACCCAAGCGCGCCTGAGATGCCGGTACATTTAATTCGCAGTCGTTTGATCCGGCAAAAACAAATTCACCGCTGCCAAAATCTCCGGAAGGTAAGACAATCTTGCTCTGCCTCGTATTCATGAAAACAAGACAACCTTCATTTTCAAAGATATTGGATTGTTTAATATCCAAATTCCCTGGAATGGTTACATCTCCCCCCTGAGATATAAAAAAAGAAGTTCCGATTACAACCGACTTATCTTCACCTTCAGGTTGCGACTTCACGCCCACACCTATGGCATAATCCACCAAAAGGACAAGAATTAAAGCACATAAAAGAAGCTTTCTTCTAATCCATTCAGAACAAAATAAAACATCCATATTCCCCAATACTTCAAATTATTTTTTTCTGCTATCCTTCAAATAAAGAATAGATTACAATTCACGATCTCATTTTAATTTCATATCAGCAAAACATTTTCCTCTGTCGTCCGTTATTTTTATACTAGGTTTATCCAATCTCTAAAATCAAACTGATTCGAGAGTTGCCCGTATACCAAAAATGCGTTGAGCAAATCTGGCATTACGGTATAAATTGGTACTTAATAATTTTTGATTTTGCCTTGTCCGGGTTTATTTATGAACGTAGGTTATCACCCTGCCTGTTCATGTAACGACATACGACAAAT
>JAEUSS010000597.1 GCA_016788685.1 Prolixibacteraceae bacterium
TCGTACATTTCTTTTGCTATTGCCTGTTTTTCTTCGGCGTACTTTTTTGCATCAGCGGCATTCTTAAGCAAAGAGGCAACTTGTTCCATGATGCAAACATCCAGATAGTGAAAAGCTGTTGAAGTGAACTCTACAGGCGTATTAATTTCATCATTCCCTCCGGGAGGACACCAGTCGCCAAGACCCTGATAAACGATGTATTTCGTTTGCCGGCCGTACTTGTTGGTTCTTGCAGTATCCGAAGCCAGAGTAGAAACGTAATCTGTCCACTGTTTCATGACCGGATAAAAATCGGCCAGAACATCTTTGTTGCCGTAGTAAACATACAACCACCAGGGAAGCTGCACCAACGCAGTTCCCCAATCGGGTGAAGCTACTCCGCAAAGGCGTTTCCCCGGAGCAATCATGTAGGGCAATCCGGAAGGTTTCTCGGTAAAATAAAAGGTATTGTTGTATCGTTCGTGAAAGAGTGTTTTTTCTTCGTGAACGTTAGCCCCGGAACGGATATCTTCCAGATATTTCATCCAGAAATTATTCATTTGCAGATTGAGATTAGCCATCTTTACGTATGCGTGAGTATCGCCTAACCAACCGCATTTTTCGCGATCGGGACAATCAGTCGGGATACCATGCAAATTACTAAGCAACGTACGCACCGCCAGTTCATGAAGCCGGTTAATCTGCGGGTCGGCACACTCAAATGTTCCGCTAACGGGCAAATCACTGTGTACCACAACCAGACTCATTGCTGAAAGATCTGGCTTCCCCACCATTCCGGAGAGTTCGGCGTAGCGAAACCCGTGGTAACTAAACCGGGGCAACCACTGCTCAACTCCTTCTCCTTTGCAGATATACTCGTTCGTGAATATTTGCCCGTGATGAATCCAGCCCAACGTAGAAAAATCCAGGCTTCCGTCAGGGTTCTTTTCCTCTGCCATCCGAACAGAAAGCTGAGTACCGGCAGGTTGCTTTACCTTAATACAGGGAATTCCGGCGACATTAACACCGAAATCAAAAATCCAGTTTCCCGATGGAGCCTGCCACATCTCCACGGCCTTTATAACTTGTTTGGTGCGGATAGGCTCCATGACTTGCGGGATCAAGCGGGGAGGAATTCCGGTCTGCGCCAAACTCGCTTTCTTCCAATCGGCACACCGTGTTTCTGCAACGCTCCAGTCCTTTACTTCCCGACGCGCATCGTATTGTTCTCCCAGGTAGATATTGGTTTTGATTACCGGACCTTCCTTCCACATCCAGCTTTCATCGCTGCCCAGAACCCGGCGAGAGCCGTCGCTGTATAGCACGACTAGCTGAAGCCGCAACATCGGAGCTCCATAACCAAAAGGAGCTCCCTGCCATGCTGCATCTTGCGAAAACCATCCATTTCCAAGCATTACCCCCAAGCAATTATCGCCAGCCTCCAAACGGTCAGTCACATCAAACGTGCTGTACAGTGCATATTGCTCGTAGTTGGTTTGTGCCGGATCGAGAAAACGGGTCGAATCAACTTTTTGTCCGTTCAGATAAAGTTCGCCGGCGCCGAGTCCGCAAAAGTAAACTGTTGCTTTCACCGGACGCACACCTTCTTTATTCAGGTTAAATACTTTCCGGAAATATGGGAGTGGACTGTTTTTGGGCACCTGGCTGGTTATCCATCGGGCTGTCCACGACTGTTCGCTCAACAATCCTACAGAGAAATATGCTGGTTCACTCCACGGACTCATTGTTCCCGAATTATTCCATATCCGTACACGCCAGTAGTAACCGGTCGCCTCCGAAAAATTAGCACCATCAGGTTTTATATTGAATTGTTCACCGGATAACTGCTTCCCTGATTTCCAAACATCCACGGTCCCTTTTTCGAATAGCTCTTTGTTTGTTGCAATCTCAACCTCCCATGCGATTTGCGAAACGCCTTGTTTGGTGGTTTCTATTTTCCAACTCAGTGAAGGAGAAGCAATGCCCTCCGGGTTGATCGTATTGCAACAGCGCAAATCAGTTATTTTCAGACTTTTGTCGGTGCAGGCACCAAGTAATAAAGCAATAACCAGGCAGACTGAAGCTCCAAAAAATATTCTATTCATAGCTGGCTTCATTTTTCTGCGGAATAAATGTAATTGAATCGGGCGCCGGGTGCCGCGTCGCCGTTGACATACCAATCAATCGGATCATCGTCAACCTGCATGTTATCCGACCATTTGAATTCCAGATTAAGGGAGCTGCTATTCAATCCGAGATACTTAACAGGAACTGTCACCATCAGTTTTTTGCCGCTCACAGTATAGTCGACCGACTGACTATCGATCCATTTTCCATCCTGATATTTTTGCAACTTATTTCCTCCGGCAATTCTGAAATCATATCCGGCCCAACCAGTTTTGGGATTTCGATCGACATCGAGGTAAAGCCGCATCCAGTTGCTTCCGGAGTTCTCTGTGATGTTTCCAACCGTTTCGGCATAGAAAAACAGATTGAAACCATCGCGAGCCACTTTCATCTGTTTAAAATCATTCCGTCCGGTAGTGTTTGTATATATTCTGGATGGCTTCGATTCTGCTCCGGGATGATTTCTGTCCTTTGTATCACCAGTGTAATCGGAATAAACGGGTAAAACATCGCTCCAGTCGTTGAATGTCTGGATTGTTTTTGCGGCACTGGCCTTCGGGTTGGCCACAATACCTTTATACCTTCGGATATTGCTGACCATCTGCATGTAATAGTTGTCTTTCAGTCCGGCAGTAAGCGTAGGTTCAGCATCGCGACTGTACTCCGGACTGGCCTGATCACAGAACCACGAATGCTCGGGATTGCCGTCTTTACTGTCCCAGCGTCCGGCCACCCATTCGTTCCATCCGGTAATATAAATGAACGGAACATTCTGCTGTATGGCAAAGTCCCATTGTTCCTGAAAGTTATATCCATAGAAAATATCTGTTTGCGGGTTACCGTGCGAACCGTTGCGGTAACTCCTCCCCCAATTGTCCATATTTCCGTAGAAAGCAGAACCACCCATTCCGACCGTTGGGTTCGGGTGCTGGCATACGGAGACATTTACAATCTCGCGTTCTCCGCGATGATTCGGGAAGACATGCTGCGGACGGGTAAATGAAATCCACGGCCATCCATTTGCCTTATTGGGTTCGTTGGGCCACTGCGATTCGCGGAAAGTAAAAAATGACTGGTAATTTTTACCTTCCGCTTCTTTCGAAATACCAATAATCAAAGGCTTTCCATCGAGATAATACCAACATTTGGGATGATAATAAGGAGCTCCGGGTTTGTAAAAGTTGTCGTAAACCTGCTGCATAGACTCGCCTGACCGGGTGTTGGTGTAATACACAATCTTCGGTGGATTTTTACCTTGTGCACGAATGTCGTCCATCGCACTCATCAAGGCCTCCGATTGTTTAGGATAAACCAGGTTATTGGTAGCATCAATTACCAGAAAGTCAACTCCGGCATCGGTCAGCAGTTGCAGACTCCGGAGATGTACCCAGTAGTCATCACCACGGTAATAACCATAAATAGGCTTTCCCCAGAAATACATTCCAACTGGCCCTCCCGGCTTGTAAACCGGAGTTCCCCAGTACGGATTATCGTAATCTTCCAATACCTCGGGATGATTGGTTACAATCTCACTTAAGTCCCAGTATGTTTCTGCAGTACCATCGCCCTGCCATAAAAAATAAAAGATACCTACCTGCCGGTTGGCTTTAGGATTTCCAACACTGTCGTTCAACGGCAAAGTGCGCCCCAGATCGTCGGTTCCAGCCAACGGATCAGAAGAAGTAGAGGAAATAACAATAGTCTGAGGCCCGTCAGTTTGAGATTTTTTACACCCATAAAAAGAGATTGAAGGAATAAAAATTATCAATAAAAGTAAGTGTTTTTTGCTCATCGTTTTTTGGTTTGTTAAATTTTCGAAATCAGGATTTACCCGTTATGTGGTTCCTGTTTTGAATTGAATGCAATGCCCGGTGTTGTGTATGGCAAACCCAAATAAATATCGACCGGTTTCTGACAGTTGATAATTGAGGCAATAAAATCGTGCGTAATAAACGTACGAGAACCTTCGAGTCTACTATCGTGACACTTCGTTTCCGGTATCAGCGCATCTGTTTCTTCCAGATGCAGCGATAATTGAAACGTCGGTTTGGAGCCGTGTCCCCGTCGGTACAAAATGAAATCGGATCATTGAGTTCGGCTGCATTGTCGCTCCATTTAAAGTCAAACGTAAACTGATCGCCCAATAGTCCAAGCAATTTCCGGGGAACAGAGAGTTCCAGTTCAGTTCCGGCATAGCGGTATTTCAGGTCAGCCACCTCAATCCATGGATTTTCTGTATTCGCAGCGTTATAGCGCATCAGGGTTGTCATCTTTTCACTTTTCACGTTCTTGTTGATCATGTAATCATATCCATACCATCCGGTATTGGGGTTGTTATCGGAATCTATAAACAGCAACATCCAATTCTTTCCGGTATGTGAAGTCAGGTTTTCAGATGTTTCAGCATAAAAGCTAACGGCATCTTTGCTAACCGAAACTTTACTGGTAATAACATCATTTCGCCCTGAATTATTAACATATTTGATTCCGGCATAACCGATTGCATCGCGGTGAAAAGTATCACCCTTGGTATCGCGAAACTCATTTTTAATTTCTTTCCACTCTGAAAATGTTCCGTCAATTGTAACCGCCCGGAGTCCCACATGCTCCTCAATTGGCCTGACCCCCTTGTATTTACGAATATTCTGGGCCATCTGCATGTAATAATTATCCGTATAACCGCCTTTCATCGGATGAATGCACCGATTAAACTCCGAATTATACTGATCGACAAAGAAAAAAGGATTATCTCTTCCGAGCCATGGTGTAGTTTTGCTATTGTCCGGCTGATATTTTCCGGCAGTCCATTCATTCCAGTCATTGATATAAAGGAATTCAGGATCGGCCGCAATAGCCTCATCCCATCGTTCCTGAAAATAAATACCATATCCCTCCGGATTATTAACTGTTTTCCCGAGCCTCGGAACGTAAGTTGGCTCCGGCAAATCATATTCATTGAGTTTGGGTTGACCATTCTGCCTCGACCATGATTTACCAACGCCCATGTTTTCTTTGGTCATCGTAACCGGATGTTGTGCTGGAGTAACAGCAGCCTGTTCGCGTTTGCCCTTATGTGTGGACAACAACTCCTCAGGTTTCATCGCTTTCACTTTTGGGTCGGCCATGCTGTAGCCAAAACTCCAGTTATCTTCTGTCCCGACAAATCGTTTTCCGGCCCATTCGTAGTAGCCCCACCACATCGTACGAAGAGTAAAGAAATTTTTTACCTCTTTGGTATAGTCTGTATAAAATTCTTCGGTATAATCCGGATTTCCGTAATGCTGATTGTTTTTGTCGGTTTTGGCGGCTGCGTCGTAATGCGGATTAGGATTCTTCACCCCTCCTCCATTGGCGTCAACTGCCGGGTTACCATTGTAAAGCAGAAGCGGTTTACCGTCCCAGTAAAACCAAAGGTCTTTGTACTTTTCCTGCTTGAAAATCCGGTCGTACAAATCTTGTACAACCGTTATTACCGGCCCGTTGAATGCCCAGAATACAAACCTGGGAACTTTATTTCCTTCGGCTTTCATTTTTTGCATGGTACTGAAGGTTACATCCCATTCGTCCCAGTACCTGACGGCATTGGTCACGTCCATCACCAGCACATCTACGCCAGCGTCCGTCAACATTGACATGTCCTTCCGAATCACATATTCATCCTGACTGAGAAAATATCCCATTTCCGGCTCGCCCCAATGATACGAACCTTCAGTCCAGAGCGGATGTTTGGCATCCAGACGGGCAGACGGGTCCTTCTGAAGAATCTGTGTCACGTCTGCCTTGTAGGGCTGCGCCAATTTTGCCAGCCCCTGTCCGTGCCAGGTGATATAAAAAATTCCGACTACCCGGCGCTGATCATTTTTTACAGGCCCAACCTCGTCAAAAGAAGGCATTTTCCGACCCAACGCATCATTTGCCACCCAGGTATCAGGGTAAATATCGCGGAAACAGGTTCCTCCATTAGAATTCTCCACTTGTTTTGTCTGCGCATTCAGTACGAAACCAGACATCACCATCAGTAATCCCCCGACTATAGCGAAATATACATTTGTTTTCTTTTTTTTGTCTGTAATTCTCATATATTTATATTTAGTAATTCAATAAGAGAACATGTCAAGATTGCGATTAGCCATGATTTTTTCCAATCAATTAAATCAGACTGCGTGATTCTATAATTTCCGGTAAATGATCATCAGGGATGAAGGTTTTTGCGGAATAGATAACTCGATACTCTCCATCAGTTCTCTACCTGTTTTCTGCCAATTAATATTCCGATCCTCGTCATACAACTCATAAGTAGCCACAGGATCAAGCCCGCACAAACGTACGATAATCGACTCATTAGCAGCTTCATTACGTCGAAAAGCAAGAACGATTCCATCCTTGTGTTCAGGTCGGTTCAGTTGGTATGCCAACCAGATATTATCCTGTGTATAATTGAGACTTTCGGTGAGTGGGTAGTAGTCTCCGTAGAAATAAGGACGCAATTTCTTAAAGTCTTGCAGACGTTTCTGTATAGCCGGAATAGGTTCTGAGTTCCTTCCGGTTATTTCCCAGTTCGTCACAGCTGTGCCTCCCAATCCTGAACGGAACGTATAATTGTCGGTACGGTAAATTGCAGTTCCATGAATTGGCAAATAAAAATTCAAGCCATACGTATGACATTGATATCCATTGGATTCTCCATATTGATAATCAGTACGCCAAAGTGGAGCACTTCGGCTGGTCGTCTCCAGATCGATACGTCTTCCACCACTGGAGCAATTATCAATTAACAAATTTGGAGAAATTTTCAGTAAACTATCCCAATATGCATAAAGGCCTTCAATATGCCTGATTTCAGAAATGCCGATTCGGCCGGGTTTATCATGAGCCATCCAATATGGCATCGGATCGAAATTGAAATCCTGCCGATAATAATCAATGCCTTCCTGTCTTAATAAATTCGATATGTGTTGGGTTATCCAAGCCAGAGCTTCTTTGTTTCCAAGATCCAGCAAGGCTTCATCATTGTTCGGAAGTTTGATCAGCCATTCGGGATGTTCATTGGCCAATTGAGTTCCCACATGAACTCTTTCAGGCTCAAACCAAACCATAAATTTGGCACCGGTTTGATGTACCACATCGGCCACAGGTCTTAACCCCTTGGGAAAACGCTCCTTATCTGCCGACCAGTTTCCGGCATTTTGCCACCATCCACCGTTCTGTTTGAGACCGTTACACCCGGTATACCACCCCGCATCAAGCCAGAAGAGCTCTGGCAAAACATTAAACTGCTGATATCTTTTCACTAAGGCAACCGCATATTCTTCAGTCAGGCATTCATATTCATTGCAAGGTGCAGGATCTCCGTAATCAAAACTACCGGATAAAGGGTATTCTGCAAAATGTCCATTTACTTTTCGAGAATGATGTGTCAGAATAAACCTTCGAAACTGATTATGCCCTTCCATACGGTCTTCACCCTTCCAGAAAAGCAGGCATATCTTCGGAGTACGAATCTCTTCGCCCGGAAGAAGCGATAATTGCATACGCTCCATCCCCGATTTCAGGGAAACATTCGTCTCATTCGTCTGCACGATATCGGCATACCATTTACCTGTCCAACCGACAGCCACCATCACTCCCTTTTTTGCAGGCATTTCAAGATTGAAAAAGGGCAGTGCCGTATTATCGGATGATCTGCCAGCCGACGGAGTCATGTAAACATGTTTCCCCACTTGCAATTTATCATCATAAGGCTGAAAATCATTACGTTCGCCACTACTCCCTTTTGCATGATGGAGTATAAAAGATCCTGCTTTGTCTGATTCAAATGAATAATCGATTGCTGCCGCTTTTTCAATAACTCCGGAATTCTTTTCCGAGCCATTAAAAAACTTAAGGGTCCATTCCACTGCAGGAAAATCGGCAAACGCAACAAGCTGGCATCTCACCACCAACCCGCTTTTGCTGTCCGAGTATGTATAAAGCATCTCAACAGCATTCTGTTCTGTTGAAGGTAACTTTTCGGAACTAAACCTCCAGTTTCTAATGAATGAGTTGGAACTTTCACCTCCATATACAAATGAAAACGGAGGAATCTTGCCAGCCGCAAAATGTTGGTCAATCCAACGATTAATTTCCGATCGGGGTCTGGACTCCGGTAATGTCCGGGCTATTCCAATACTGATGAAAATGAATAAATATGCTAATAAAAAACTTGCCCGTAAAAAACATTTTTTCATAGATGAACTATTTTAATTTTCAGAAACTCAAACACACAACTATTTTATTTTAAATAACATATACCAAAAACAGATACCTGATTTACATGAACAATAACCGTACAGTTGAAATTAAATAC
>JAEUSS010000600.1 GCA_016788685.1 Prolixibacteraceae bacterium
ATCCTGAATACCATTAAAGAGTCGGAAGTAAAAGCTACCGGATTCGAGATTACCGAAAGCAATCCGCCGCGCAAAACCATCCTTTCGCTCGAGCAGGATTTAACCATGCGCCCGGTACTGGTCGTCAAGTTCAGGTACGACAACAGCCTTTACCTGGCCGATTCGGCATCCAATGTGTTCGTCAGCCTCGAAAAGAAACAGGGTAATTATGCGTTCAAAAAGTTTGTGCGCGACCGCAACTGGGAAAAAGAACAGCTCGACTTCCTGAAAAACCTGGGCCTGAAATACAAAAATGGTTACTGGAATACCGATGAAGACAAAGAGAAACCCGAGGTCGAAAATTATTACCGCCCCATTGAATGGCTGAGCAAAAACCGCGAAGAACTGGAAAAATACGGGCTTCAGATCCACCAGAACAAGCTCAACAAAACCTATTTCACCGGAAACCAGGTGCTCGACATCCAGATCAAAAGCGACGAAGACTGGTTCGACATTTATGCCATCGTTAAATTCGGCACCTTCCAGATTCCGTTCATCAGGCTGCGGAAGCATATTTTAAACGGCATCCGCGAGTTCGAACTGCCATCCGGAGAAATTGCCGTACTGCCCCTAGAGTGGTTCTCGTCGTACCGCGAACTTTTTCCGTTTGCCAAAACCGACGGCAATGTCCTGAAACTCCGGAAACATCATTTCCAGCTTTTAAAGGATAAGGTCAAAGGAATCGACCAGGATTATTTCAAAAAACTGGAGCAGATTAATTCGAGCTTTGCCGAACCGATTGAACTCCCGTCCGGATTAAAAGCTCAGCTACGAAATTACCAGAAGGACGGATTCTCGTGGATGTACCACCTGTACGAAAACCAGCTGGGCGGTTGCCTGGCCGACGATATGGGTCTGGGTAAAACCTTGCAAACCCTTACTCTTTTACTGAAGATCAAAAAAAAGAAATCGATGTCCCTGCTTCCGGAAAAGGCAACCGGCGACCAGCTGCAGATTTCGCTTTTTGATGTGGTTGAAGTTCCGGCAGTGGTGCAGCCGGCCTCGCTGATCGTGATGCCCACTTCGCTGATCCACAACTGGGAAAACGAAATCCGGAAATTTGCGCCTTCGCTCAAAGTTTACAAGCACGTTGGCGCCATGCGCAACAAGTCGAGCAAAATGGGCACGGCAATCATGTACTACGACATCATCCTGACCACCTACGGAACCCTTCGGAATGATTACGAAATGCTCAGTGCCTACGATTTTTATTACCTGATACTTGACGAAAGTCAGAACATCAAAAATCCATCGTCGAAAACCTATAAAAGCATCATCGAAATCCGCTCGAAACACAAACTGGTAATCACCGGAACACCAATTGAAAATTCGCTGTCGGATTTATGGTCGCAACTCAACTTCCTGAACAAAGGACTGCTCGGAAGTTTGCCGTATTTCAAGCGTGAGTTTATTACGCCAATCGAGAAAAAAAATGATCAGGAACAACAGGATAAACTGCAGAAACTGATTCGTCCGTTTGTTTTGAGAAGGACGAAAGAAGAAGTTGCCAAAGATTTGCCTGCCCTGACCGAGCAAATCAGGTATTGCGAAATGACCGAAGAACAGCGGGAAATTTATGACACCGAAAAATCGGCTATCCGGAACGCCATCCTGAAAAACATTGAATCCAACGGAATCAAGAAATCGGCGCTGGTTGTGCTCCAGGGGCTGACCAAACTGCGGCAGCTGGCCAATCATCCGTCGCTCGTAACCAAAGCAGACAATCCGGACTCGGGCAAATTCAACGAAATCTATCGCTGCCTCGAAAACCTGGTTGCCGAAAAACACAAGGTGTTGATTTTCTCCTCGTTTGTCAAACACCTGGAGTTGCTTCAGGCCAAAATCGAATCGAAGAACTGGAAATATTCGCTGTTAACCGGGAAAACAGTTGACCGGCAGGAGGTCATCCGGCAATTCCAGGAAGACCCGAACAACCATATTTTCCTGATTTCGCTGAAAGCCGGTGGTGTCGGACTTAACCTCACCTCTGCCGACTATGTTTTCATCATCGATCCGTGGTGGAATCCGGCTGCCGAAAATCAGGCGATCAACCGCGCGCACCGCATTGGTCAGGACAAAAAGGTATTCGTTTACCGGTTTATTACCGAAGATTCGATCGAAGAAAAGATTCAGACTTTAAAATCGCGAAAAACAGCGTTGGCCGAGAAGTTCATCAGTTCAAACAATCCGCTCGACGTTGTCAACGAAGCCGAAATCATGAGTTTATTCAGTTAAACCACGGTTTTGCGGATTGATTTTCAAATTACATTTGCACCATTTCTGAAAAATATTCCGGGGCAGGTTCGCTGTTCCGAAAAAATTATGCACCAA
>JAEUSS010000101.1 GCA_016788685.1 Prolixibacteraceae bacterium
TTTTCCGTCCTGAATATCGATGGTCCATTGGCCGAGAAATTCGCTGACATCGGTTTGGGGGGCGGCTACAGTTTCCGGTTGTGTTTTAGGCTTGCACGAAGTGAATGATGCAAAAACCAAAAAAAACGTAAATAATGATAAAATAGCTCTCATAGAATTAAGTATTAAGGTTTAAGTATTTAGATGTATGGTTTTCAGGGTGAATTATCGTATTTAAAACAACCATGCGGCCGAAATCCAGAAGCTTCGTCCAACGCCGTTGATTCCCGATCCGTGTGTTCGGTAGTCTTTGTTGAACAGGTTCTGAAGTCCGGCATTGAATTTCACCGAAGCCAGCTGATACCCGCCGTACAGATTGATGACCTGCCAGCCGGGAGTTCCTCCGGCCGGAATCCGGTTATCACTCCGGTCGCCTGCTGCCAGCCGGTCCTGTCTGGCGGCAAATAAAAATTCGGCAGAAGCCGTTATTTTACTGAACGAATATGTTCCGGCCACTCTTCCGGCTAAAGGAGGAATCCGCCGCAAGGGTTCGTCCTTGGTGATGTTCTGCCCGTAGGCGTATGAAATTCCGCCGTTCAGGTCAAGTCCGGATTTTATTTTCCAGCTCATGGTCGCCTCCAGGCCCCGGATGTACGCTTTTTCCACATTCTCTTTTTTGTAAACCTGGTAATTGTCAATAAACTGACCGTCGATCTTTGTCCTCGTAATCAGTTGGTTCAGGTTCATGTAGTATGCTGCAACAGTTCCGTAAATTGCGGGCAGATTGAACTTATAGCCAAGTTCGTAGTTTTGCGATTTTTCGGGTTTTAAATCCACTGCTGGTATTTCGTAACGGAAATCAACAATGCCCAGTGTGCCCATGTCGTCAATATTCGGAGCACGGAACCCGCTGCTGAAGGTCGCATAGGCATGGTGTGACGAATTTAACCGGTACATCGCGGCGGCATTAAAAACAAACGCTTCCGGCGAAATCCGGACATCCCCGGTGGTGGTATCGCTGACCTTGATCCGGAAGGAGTTAAAGCGGACTCCTCCATCGAAAATCCATTTGCCCAGGTCGAAATGATGCAGCGAAAACACCGAATAGTTGCCGGATTGCGAGTTGTCGGGATACAAACCTCTTTTGTCGGAAGTTGTGCCTGACGCGATTTCGGTGCGCGCGCTTTTCACCCGGTCGTGATAAAGTTCAATTCCTGAATTGGCGGTCCATGTCTTGCTCAGTTCCGAGGTGATGTCGGCGGTAAAGCCCAAAGTACTGATTTGATCTTTTTCGCGTATCCGGGTTTCACTGCCGTTCTTTTGGGTGTTTCGCCCTTCGGTGCCTTGCTGCCACGAGGCTGTAAGTTTTAGCTGCTTAAACAGTTTCTGGTTTCCCCGAATATTCAGCCGGGCATACGACAACTGCCTTTGTTGCGGCTCAAATTCGTTCAGCTGATAGTTTTCGAGCACAATTTTGTGGTAAACCGGTACGTGTTCCTGCCTGAGAAACTGGCTGGCGACCGTTAGTTGCACATGCTCTTTCAGGGCGAAAGCCAGTTTGGCATCCAGGGCATATTCGTTGTAGCCCGACGGGCTTTGTTTTCCGGTTGCTTTTCCGCCGGTAAGGTCGCCGAAATCGCGGAAGGTACCCCCGATCAGTGCCGCCATTTTTCCCGAACTGTATTCCAGTTCACCGCGCCCGGTTTTTTCCATGCCGCCGTTCATGTATTTACCCAGTACTTTGCCGTGCAGCGACCGATCTTTCGCGTAAAGAACAGGTTCCCTGGTGAGGATTTGCAGGGCGCCGCCCATCGCGTCCGAACCGTATTGTACCGACCCGGTTCCTTTAGCCACTTCAATTTTTTCGATGGAGAACGGATCGATCGTATTCAGGTATTGGTTTGGCCCGTAGCGGTAAACGGAGTTGTTCAGCCTGATGCCGTCGATCAGGAGCAACGTCTGATTCCCGGTTAATCCGCGGATGAACGGCGAACCGCCGCCATGGTTTGTTTTCTGAACAAATACTCCGTTGGTACTCATCAACGCTTCAGGCGTTGTACGCGGGCTGAAATTGTCCAGTTCTTTCCGGCTGATTGAATTGATGCTGTAAGGAATATCGGTTTGCTGCCGTTCGGTGCGCTGTGTGGTTATCAGTACTTCCTGAAGTGAAATGACCCGGATTGAATCGGTTTCCGCACCGGCATATAAGCCCGGCGTGAACAGCAAAAAAATGAGAATGCACTTTTTCATAAGTGTAAAAAAGTCAAAAGATAAAATAGGTTTAGGCATTGATTGTTTAAAAATACCAATAAAATCAACTATTGCAACGATTTTATTTTTTGTATTTCAGTTGTTTCGGGCAATAGCTTGTCCGTTGTTTTTTCACCGTAGTCTCGTGTAAGGCTCAGGTTTTGCAATTTTGGGTGTGCTGTTAAACTTTTCCTGAACTTTTCTGTCTGATATTTTCTTACTATTGGACAAATATCTGTTCTGCCGAACAGCTAATACGTTAATGCAAGGAAAGGATATCGATTGGTGCAATCTTTATTCGATCCGGAATGTTTGGAATCGTTCAGTTAAATATACCACTTCAGAATATGAATAAATATCTGTTTCCAGTCCTGCTGTTTGCTTGTTTCTTAA
>JAEUSS010000179.1 GCA_016788685.1 Prolixibacteraceae bacterium
CTTTGTCAAGCAACTCAGTGACTGGGATACCCGAAACAGTAGTGTAGCGGGGTAGTGGAACCATGGTGTCACCATGTCCGCCCATCAGCAAAGCCTGAATATCGCGTGGCGATACATCAAGAGCTTCGGCTAAGAATGCACGGTAACGGGCAGTATCAAGGATACCGGCCATACCCAATACTTTGTTTTTTGTTGTTTTTGAAACCGCGTATGATACGTATGTCATCACGTCAAGCGGATTCGAAACGATGATGATAATTGCGTTCGGAGAGAATTTGATTACATTCTCAGTAACGCTTTTTACGATACCGGCGTTGATTGAAATCAAATCATCGCGGCTCATTCCGGGTTTGCGAGGAACTCCTGAAGTGATTACAACAACATCAGAATCGGCTGATTTTGAGTAATCGTTGGTTGCACCAACTACACGAGTGTCATAATAATTAATGGGAGCAGTCTGCCATAAGTCCAATGATTTTCCTTCTGACAATCCTTCTTTAATATCAAGTAATACTACTTCGCTTACAATGTTTTTTTCTGCTACGATCTGCGCGCAGGTAGCTCCAACATTGCCAGCTCCAACAACTGTTACTTTCATAATTGTATTTTTATGGATTACTGTTTTGTTAACGTATGCAAAGATAAAAGGTATTTTGAATTGAGTACTTTATTTTTCATTGGCTTAACAATTTAGTAAAGAATCAATCAATCAGTTTGTTACGAGGGTGTATGCGGGGCATGAATAGCTGATCTTTATCATTGTTTTATCCTGAGTTCAGTCTGGTGCCGGCCCGGTCAGGAACCCGGAATAGTTCCCGTTTGGTTGGCTGAATGATAGCAATTGGGCAGAATTCCTTAAATCGGCCAACGCACTAAAATATTTTCCTGATTAATTTTGATCATAAGTGCTTGTCTGGCAGTCGGGTGCGACAGCGTTGTCTCTGTTTGTACTCTCCGGATATGTTTTATATTGTCTATTTATCTTTCTTTGTTCTTTCTTTTTTCGATCATTTCTAATTGCGTAAACTTTTTAGAGACATCGAGGTTTATATCAAACAAAACTAGAAAATTAATTATGGCAGACAGATTATCTGATCCTATCGGTCGATTGATGGGCCTTCGTTACAAATCGCATCCGTGGCATGGTATTTTTATTGGCAAGGATGCGCCGGAGAATGTAACCGCTTTTATTGAAGTGGTGCCGACAGATACCGTTAAGTACGAAATTGATAAAGAAAGCGGATATCTCAAGATAGACCGGCCGCAGAAGTATTCAAACGTTGTTCCGGCCTTGTACGGGTTCATTCCGCAGACTTATTGCGGCGAACTGGTTGGCAAATGCTGCATGGAGAAAACTGGCAGAACTGGAATAAAAGGGGATGGCGACCCGATTGATATTTGTGTTTTGACTGAGAAAACAATTGCTCACGGTGATATCCTGGTTGATGCCCGCCCTATTGGTGGTTTCCGGATGATTGACGGAAATGAAGCCGATGACAAAATAATTGCCGTTTTGACGAATGATGTCGTCTACTCCGAATATGATGATTTGTCAGACCTTCCGGATATTGTGGTTGAGCGGTTGAAACACTATTTCCTGACCTACAAAGATATGCCCGGAAAAGTAAGCAATACTGAAATTACTCACATTTATGGCGCCGAAGAAGCGCTTGAGGTAATTAAATATTCGATGTCAGACTACCATCAGCGGTTTGATAATATAGGCAAGCTGCTTTAGCCAAACAGTTGAGCTGAAAATGCAGTTTCGGAAGGCGGAACTGCATTGCGATCAGGCGTGCGTTCTTTCAACCTATCTTCAGGAAACTCGTATAGGAAGGTATTCCAAAATTATTTTGGCGATTAACTTAATAACCGGGAGAATTATGGAAAAGAAAGTTCGTTGGGTTGAAGTTGCGGATTTGGACGCGGTTGCATATTCAGAGGAAGGTCTTGTGCTTTTTATCGACAGTGAGGACGAGAACCTTCCCGCTACGCTTTGCGTTCAGGCGAATTTTGACACGCTGCAGTTTGATCGGGTACAGCCGATGTACGTGTTCCTGAAGCAGAATCCTTACCTGCCCATTCTTGATGTAGATGCACGGATATCGCAACGCCAGCGTCTCCTGGACGAGATGAGCCCGGATGTGGTTGCCGCCATGCTTCGCGATCTTAATCAGAAAAAAGAGTCGGCCCGGCAAAATATAGTGCTTCTGAGTGACCAATATCCGGGTTGGCAGCCCGGAGGTTGAACGAGAGCCGGAAAGTTTACTTTCTTTTCAGATCCAGGTATGAAAAGTCAAAACCATTTTTCTCATCCGAATGATCTTCTCTGGAAAGTTCTTCCCATTCCGAATAATCAATTTCCGGAAAGAAAACATCGGCATCAAAATCGCGGTGGACTAAGGTCAGGTATAGTTTCCCGGCTATCGGATAGAACTGCCGGTAGATCATGCCGCCACCGATAATGAAAGCTTCCTTTTCGTTTTTTACTGCTTCAACGGCTTCCTCAATCGAAGAAGCCATTTCGCAACGATCAAATTTTTCTTCCGGGTTGTCGGTAATAACTATATTCCGGCGGTTGGGGAGTGCTCCTTTGGGGAGCGACAACAAGGTGTTTCTTCCCATGATAACCGGATGGCCGGTGGTGATCTGCCTGAAACGTTTTAAATCGTTGGGCAGGTGGAAAAGCAGATCGTTGTTTTTGCCGATAGCAAAGTTTTGAGCAATAGCTACGATGATGGATATGTTGTGGTGTATCATGTTGATGTCATGTTTGATGTGTCCTGGATTTAAACTGCCACGGCCCCCGGGATATGCGGGTGAGCCTGATATCCGGTTAGCTCAAAATCTTCATATTTGAAATCAAAAATGCTCTTGATATCCGGATTGATTTTCATCTGCGGAAGCGGATAAGGTTCGCGGGTGAGCTGTAGTTTAACCTGTTCCATGTGATTCAGGTAAATGTGTGCATCGCCCAGAGTGTGAATGAATTCTCCCGGCTGGAGGTTGCAGACCTGGGCCATCATGAGGGTCAGAAGCGCGTACGAGGCGATATTAAACGGAACGCCGAGGAAAATGTCGGCACTGCGCTGATACAGCTGGCACGAGAGTTTTCCGTTAGCCACATAAAACTGAACCAGCAAATGGCATGGCGGAAGTTTCATCTGCTCAATTTCTCCCACATTCCAGGCACTCACGATATGGCGGCGCGAATCAGGACTGTTTCTGATGCTGTTTACAACTTGTGTGATCTGGTCGATGTGACGGCCGTCAGGTGTTGGCCACGACCGCCATTGGTAGCCGTACACCGGGCCGAGGTCGCCATTTTCGTCAGCCCATTCGTTCCATATTCTCACCCCATTTTCCTGAAGGTATTTTATATTAGTGTCGCCAGTTAAAAACCAAAGCAACTCGTGAATGATTGACTTCAGGTGTAGTTTTTTTGTAGTCAGCACCGGGAATCCTTCAGCGAGATCAAATCTCGACTGGTATCCGAAAACGCTGATCGTTCCTGTTCCTGTCCGGTCGCTTTTTTTAACTCCGTTTTGAATTACATGGTTCAGTAAATCAATATATTGCTTCATTATTTTATGCGTTTTTGTGTCATTTTTATTTCAGGTGGCAAGGTAGAAGTTTTCAGAAGAAAAGGCAAGGCTGTTGAAAAAGAAAGCGGATAGTTTTCGCTTTGGGGCGAAAAGCTATCCGCAAATATGTTTTTATCAGAATCCGGATGATTGCCTCATCAGGCCCGTGAAACGACTGCCTCGGGTTTGTGTTTATATTTAAAAACAAACGGGAATATGATACCTAAAATTAAAGCGTAGCTGGCGAAAACAGCCCATATCACAGGCCAGTTTCTTGTTCCCTCGTTCGTGAAAAGATCAACAATGAGGCCGCTTCCGTAACCACCGATCATTGCCCCGACTCCGTTGGTCATGAGCATAAATAATCCCTGAGCGCTGGCCCGGATGCCCGGACTGACTTCATTCTCGACGAACAACGAACCTGAGATGTTGAAAAAGTCGAAGGCCATGCCGTATACGACCATCGAAAGAATGAGCAGGTATAAACCGCTTCCGGGATCGCCGATAGCGAACAGGCCAAATCGGAGTACCCAGGCGAAGATGCTGATCAGCATCACATTTTTTATTCCAAACCGGTTCAGAAAGAACGGAATAGTCAGAATGAACAAGGTTTCAGAAATCTGAGATATAGAAAGCAGCAGCAGCGGGTGTTGTACGCCAAAAGTGTCCGGATGAGTCGTGTTGAAACTGTCCAGAAACGAACCTCCGAAAGCGTTGGTAATTTGCAATGCCGCTCCAAGGAACATGGAGAAGAAGAAAAAGACAGCCATCTTTCTTTGCCTAAACAGCACGAAGGCATCCAGTCCAAGCGAAGAAATGAGCGACTTGCCTTTTTTTACTTTTTCAGGAGGGCAACACGGCATCGTGAAAGCGTAGAATCCAAGTACCAGCGCAGAGCATCCGCTAAAAATCAGCTGCATGTTTGACGCCTTCCAGCCGAACAGATCGACAATCCACATCGCCGCAATGAAACCGACAGTTCCCCAAACCCTGATCGGAGGAAATGCTTTTACGATATCGTGGCCATGCTTTTCAAGCGTTATGTATGATACCGTACTGTTTAGTGCAATGGTGGGCATGTAAAACATTGAGTTTAGCAGCATGACCCAGAAGAACACAACCGGATCTTTAACGGTTGATGCCAGGAATAAAAGACCGGCACCGATCAGATGGCTTATTCCCAGTACCCGTTCTGCATTGACCCACTTGTCGGCAACGATTCCGAGCAGCGCCGGCATGAATAACGAGGCAATGCCAAGGGTAGAAAATACAGCACCGATTTCAGCACCACTAAAGCTTAAGGTTCCGCCCAAATAGCCACCAATGGAGATTAACCATGCGCCCCAGACAAAAAACTGCAAAAAATTCATTACGATCAACCGACTTTTAATCCCCATAGTTCAGACTTTAGTTGTTTTGTTTTTTGAAGGCTATAAAACTACTAAAATCTGTCAATTGCAAAGTGGAGCTGTCAGAAAAAATGTAAAGCAGAAGTAAAAGCGTCACCTCTGCCCAGAGTAAGAGTTTGGTACTGAAAACGTAAGTTTTATTCCGGTCCGGAAAGGGCAGGCTGTGAAATGGTTATTCTTTTTTACGGCGGTTTATTTCGTCACGGATAGCTGACGCTTTTTCATAATCTTCATCAAGAACCGCATTGCTCAGCATTTGTGCCAGTTCAGTCGACGTGTATTTTCCGTATTCATGTTTTCCTGCGGCAGGTTCATCGGTTGTCGATTTGTGCCAGTCGTCCTGGTTGTGTTCATTTTCAAATTCGATGACGATACCGGCCCGTTCCAGAATCTCTTCGGTGGTATAAATAGGGCAGTTAAATCGTAATGAGAGCGCGACAGCGTCCGAAGTACGCGAATCGATGACGATTTGCTTTTCGTTTCTCACGCAAATCAGCTCCGAATAAAAAATACCTTCCTCCAGTTTGTAAATTACGACTTCAGAAACCTGAATGTCGAAAGCTGAGGCCATATATTTAAAAAGGTCATGGGTAAGCGGTCGCGGAGGTTTTAATCCTTCAAGCTGGATAGCTATTGATTGAGCTTCGATTGGTCCGATAATGATAGGAATTCTCCGGTCTCCGTTTTCTTCGGCCAGCACCAGAGCATAAGCACCTGATTGTGACTGACTGACCGAAAGCCCTAGTATGTTGAGTTTTATTTTCTGCATTTAATATAAATAGCATAAGAAAGGGTAACAAATATAACAATTGTTTGCATTCGATTGAAATTTCCGGCCAATAACCTTGGTCTTTTGTTTTATCGGCGTGAAGGTGTCGGCAAAAACCAGCTGTTCTTCTTTTCGTGTGCTTTTTCACAGTTGAACAGAAGAGTCAGGGTGCATTTGGGCGATAATATCTCATTGTGAGCTGAAAACGATGAAATGGCGGGTGCTGTCTTCTGAAAATAAATCAGAAAAAAGATTGTAAACCTTTGGTGATCACCTAAAATTATATACTTTTGCAGTCCGAAAGTTTTCGAGCAGGCTCAATAAGCGGTAATCTGATGGATTCCCGCCTGCCGGAAGAAATATTTAAACACATTGAAATGTACGCAATCGT
>JAEUSS010000618.1 GCA_016788685.1 Prolixibacteraceae bacterium
GCTTTTCCTGCATCCGTTTCAACACCTCACGTCCGTTCCAGGCTGTGTCCACTCCCCCTGAAGTCAGTACCCGGGTAATTCCATCCACCTCATTCAATTCCTGAAATGATTCGAAGATATCGGCAGAATAGTCGATCGCCTTGTGAAAAGTAACTTCCAGCGGCAAAGCCAGGTTGGCCAAACGCTTCGTATTCTCAACATCAATGGCCCCGTCTCTGGTAAGCAAACCAAACACCACTCCGGCCACACCCGACTGTTTAAAGAATTCAATTTCAGATTCCATCTGCCGGATTTCAGCTTCAGAATAAACAAAGTCGCCACCCCGCGGACGAACCATTGCCATCACCGGTATCGACAGGTTTTGCACACATTGCATGGTTAGCTCAGCAGAAGGAGTTAAACCATCCTGATCAAGTGCCGAACAAAGCTCAATACGGTTTGCACCCCGCTGTTCAGCAGCCACCGCGTCTTCAAGTGTTTCGACACAAGCTTCGAAAATAAGTGTTCCGGAATTAGTTGTCATATTAAAAAAGTGTTTGTTTCCTCGGATTATATTTCATTTCATGTTCAAGCAATATCTTTTTTCGCCAAATGCCACCAGCATATCCGGTGAGCTTGTTTCCGGCGCCAATCACCCGGTGACAGGGAATAATTACGGCAATCGGATTGCGCCCGTTGGCCGTACCAACAGCCCGAATAGCTTTTGCATCGCCCAACCTGACGGCCAATTCCATATATGTGATTGTTTCGCCATAAGGAATCTTCAATAACTCGGCCCATACTCGTTGCTGAAATTCAGTTCCTGCCGGCGAAAGCGGCAAGTCAAAATCCAAAGCGGCTCCGGAAAAATAGCCCGCAAGCTGTTCTTTACATTTTTCGAGCACATCACAAGGGGCTTGTTCCTGAATATCATTTTCAGAAAACAGTATTTCAGTAACCGACAGGCCGTCAGATTTCAAAATCAGAAAACCTAAATGACTCGCAAATGACGATCGATATTCCATTTTTCAAAAATACGAAAGTCCGGCCTTTGCCGGACTCTTTTCAATATCTTTCTCTGGCTAAATAATGAGTATGCAACAAACGATGCGATTTCTCACTCATCGGGTAGTCCAGGAAGTCCTTATATATCTTAATGATTTCCGGATTTTGATGCGATTTACGCAATGCCATTGCCGCATCTTCGGCGTAGATGGCTTCTGCCCGTTTCCGCCGTATTTCCGGACTAGTCGGAATGGGCTGTCCTCCGCCCCCGAGGCAGCCTCCCGGGCAAGCCATAACCTCGACAAAATGATAGCCCGTTTCTCCTGAACGAATTGATTCCATGATTTTCTGCGCATTGATCAAACCGTGAGCCACAGCACATTTCAGCTCAATTCCATCCAGGAATGCCCATTCTTCCAGCGGGTTCTCAATTTTAACGGTGATCTCCCTCACCCCTTCCATTCCGCGAACCGGAACAATGTCCAGATTTTCAAACGGAACATCACGACCGGTAACCAACTCGTAAACAGTGCGCAGTGCAGCTTCCATAACACCGCCGGTGGCTCCAAAGATAACCCCGGCTCCGGTTGATTCGCCCATCAGGCGGTCGAAATGCATGTCTTCGAGTTTCTGGAAGTCGAGCCCTGCTTGTTTAATCATGATGGCCAATTCGCGGGTAGTCAGTACATAATCCACATCGCGATAGCCGCTGTCGTGCATTTCCGGCCGGTTGGCTTCAAACTTTTTTGCCGTGCAAGGCATAACCGACACCGAAACAATCGTCTCCGGATCGAGGTTACGGGCTTTGGCGTAATAGGTCTTGGCCAGAACTCCAAACATCTGCTGCGGCGACTTACAGGTTGAAAGATGATCAAGGTATTCGGGAAACAAATGCTCGATGTACTTGATCCATCCCGGCGAACAGGAAGTCAGCATCGGAAGTTTGCACTCCGGGTTATTGTCAACCAAAACGCTCTTCAGCCTTGAAAGCAACTCAGTTCCTTCCTCCATGATGGTCAGATCGGCTGTAAAATCAGTATCCATCACCGCATCAAAACCCAACCGTTTTAAAGCGGCCACCATTTTGCCGGTAACCCGCGCTCCGGGACCGAACCCCAGCTCTTCGCCCAGTCCGATCCGAACTGCAGGCGCTGTTTGCACCACAACGTGTTTGGTTTTGTCCGAAATTGCATCCCACACTTTTTCAATGTAATTTTTCTCGACCAACGCTCCGGTAGGACAATGATTGATGCACTGACCACAAGTAGAACAAACCACATTGTTGATCGGCTTTTCAAAGAAGGTGGTTATCTTCATCTCATCGCCTTTATAGGCAACAGTCAATGCGTTGATCCCCTGCAATTCGGCGCAGGTTCTCACACAGCGTTGGCAGCGGATACACTTACTGTCATCTTTTATAATCGACGGAGAATATTTATCGATGCTGTAATTCATGAAAAGCACCAACCGGATGAAATCCTGCTTCAGAATTTTATAATCCGATGCCAGCTTTTGCAATTCACAGCTCCCGTTTTTAAAGCAACTGGTGCAATCAGCATTGTGTTCGGACAACAAAAGTTCGATAATCTGTTTCCTGGAATTGAGTACATTCAGTGAATTGGTAAAAATCTCCATTTCCTCTTCACAAGGCGTGGCACAGGCTGCAGCTAGGCGTTTTTGCCCGGCGATTTCGACGACACAAACGCGGCAGTTTCCGGCGATACACAGGTCTTTGTGGTAGCACAGCGTCGGGATAATCACTCCTGCCTGGCGAGCCGCATCCAGGATTGTTGTTCCCGGTTCAACCGTCACAAAAATCCCGTTAATACTTAGTTTTATTTTCTTAGCCATCGTAGCTCTGTTTTCCGGATTAATAAATCATTTCTTCCCTGAAGTTTTCAACGATTGATGAGAACGAATTGGCCACCGATTGCCCAAGCCCGCATTTGGCCGTCAATTTCATTGTTTCGGTCAGGCGCAGTAATTTGTCGAGGTAACGTGCATTTTTTTCGCCACGCTTAACCGCTTTGATCCCCATCAGCAACTGCTGGCAGCCCACCCGGCAAGGCGTACACTGCCCGCAGGATTCCTCTCGGAAAAATTCGAGGTAGTTATCCAAAACGTTGAACATGGAACGGGAACTGTTAAAAAGCATCATCGACCCCCCGGTTGGTAATGAAATTCCGGTCAGTTTTCCCTGAAACCCGATGGCGGTTTCTGCAAATCGTTTTCGCGGAACCAAAAAACCCGAAGCTCCGCCTACCTGAACAGCCTTCGTATCGCCATCTCCAAACTCCTCAACAAAATCTGCCAGGCTCATTCCCAACTCAAGCTCGTAAATTCCGGGTTTAGGCGTATCACCCGAAACTGAAAACAATTTCGAACCGCGCGAATACTGGACGCCCAGATCGTAAAAGCGTTTGGCACCGTATTTAAATATGGTGTAAGTATGAGCCAGTGTCTCCACATTATTAATTACCGTTGGTTTATTCATGTAGCCCGAGTTGGAAGGAAACGGAGGTTTATTTCGGGGTTCCCCGCGCTTGCCTTCCATCGATTCGATAAGTGCAGTTTCTTCGCCGCAAATGTATGCCCCGCTTCCCATGAAAATGTGTATCCTGAAATCGAGTTTTATTTCATCGCAATAATATTCGAACTCGCGGATAGCCTTATTCAGCTCGGGAAGTAAGAAGAGATATTCGCCGCGCAAATAAATATATCCGTCCTTTGCACCAATCACATAACCACAAACGGCCATTGCAGTCAACACTTTAAACGGAACCATCGTCAGGATTTCGCGATCTTTGAACGTTCCCGGTTCGCCTTCATCGGCATTACAAATCACGTATTTTGTTGGTTCGTCAACTTCTGCGGCAAGCTTCCATTTTAATCCTGTAGGAAACCCGGCCCCACCTCTCCCCTTCAGTTCCGAACTGATCAGCTCATTAATCAGCTCCGTAGCAGAACAACTGATGCTTTTATTTAAAACATCTTCCCAATCGTTTTCGTTTTTGAAAATGAAATCGGCGCGTTTTAACTGGTAACTGATCGTCATATAGGCCTCCTTTTCACTTTTTCAGGTAAGAACTTAAAATTTCGCGTACCTTTTCCGGGGTCAGGTCGGTAAAAACCTCGTTATTTACCAGCATAGCAGGCGCTTTATGGCAAAACCCGAGGCAATTGGTTTGCAACAGCGAAAAAGTTCCGTCGGAAGTCGTTTCGCCGACACTGATTTTCAGCATGTCTTCAATGGCCAGCAGAACCTGATTTTTTCCTTTCATGGAACAGGTGATGGTTTTACAAATCCGAATAATGTATTTGCCCATTTTCTTATGCTCCAGAAATGAATAAAACGTTGCAGTCCCGTACACTTCGGATGCCGGCAAACCAAGCTCCCTGGCAATTTCAATCATTGAAAACTCAGACAGGTATTTTTCCTGCTCAACAACGCCCTGAAGAATGGGCAGCAGGTTATGCCTTTCACGCCCGTGCTGATCTGCCAGATTTTTGATCAATTCAGAAACAGGATTCATGAGGACAACAGATTTGGTTCGTTGAATATCCTGATATTTCTATAGAAACGAAACCATTCCTTTAAAGCGGCCGCTTCCGGAAGCACGAGCCGGCAGAAATGAGTTGGTTGATGAAATTGATGCCGCAACAGCAGCGGGGGCATTTGATTAAACAATGTATTTCCTAATCAGGAAAGAGGTTTTTCAGGAAGAAGTCAAGCTCTTATAAATTTATACAAGCAGAAAGAGATAAACTATGTAATTAGTTCAGAAAAACACAATATAAATCTGTTTTTCAACATGTTTACCTGTCAAGAAAAGAAGATAATCATAAATACCACTCCGACTTTTGAATATTTAATTGCCGCTCCGAACAAAAAAAACTCATTTCGCGGAGTTACTTCTGCAAAATGAGTTTACTGCGATACAAAGCGTAATTTCTATTTCTTCAAGATCTTCAGCAGCAAATCGAAAGCCGGATCGACCATCTCCCCGTGGTTAAATCCATCCAGTTCATATAAAAAAGTTTGCTTATGCCCTGAAATGCTCATCATGCGCCACATGTAGGCGTTTTCTTCGTAGCGCCCAAGCATTTCCAGTTCGCGGTCGCCTGTAATCAGGTAAAGCGGCGATGCATCGGCCCGGACATGGAAAAGTGGCGCAAACCCGTTAACCAAGGGCTGTTTTTCAGTAATTCCACTCTCTTTTCTGATTTCGAAATGCGTGATCATTTGTCCGCTGAACGGAACCAGCTTTTGAATGGCATTGGCATCGACTCCGTATGCTGCCAGGTAATGCTTGTCCAGTCCGATCATGCAGGTAAGGTAACCTCCCGCAGAATGGCCTGCAACCACAACTTTTCGCGGATCGCCGCCGTATTTGCTGATATTATTAAAAACCCACGCAACCGCAGCGGCCGCATCATCGATATAAGCAGGGCTTTTCACCTTCGGACTCAACCGGTAATTCACCGCAACTACAGCCATGTTCCTGTTTTTCAAACGTTCCGGAATGGATTTTTCGCCTCCGGTTAAACCTCCTCCATG
>JAEUSS010000204.1 GCA_016788685.1 Prolixibacteraceae bacterium
GTTCGAACTCCGGAAGCTTCTCCCGAAAATGGAGCTGAATGAATTGCTGCTTAGCACGCAGAATGTGACCAATACGTTTTTTCACTTTGCCGGGATCAACGACGTGGATAATATCGACCGCGAAGGGCTGTTCGATCTGGAGCCGTTCGATTTGTCGGAATACCGTGTGTCTCGCTGGCTTCCGGAAACCCGGAAAAACAGGATCCTGAAGTTTACGTTCGAGCACGATTCCGACGATCAGGAATTCAACGAAAACTTTTCCGACATCAGCTCACGCGAAGAAGACATTAAATATTCGGTGCCTGTATATGTCGGGCTGAATGAGATACCCAATCCGACCATTGGCGAAATTGCCCTGGTTACTTCCGAAAAAATGTACTACGAGTACCGGCAGGAAGTGATTGACGAACAGGATGTACTCAAATGGTCGCCACTGACCATCGACCTTCAGGATTACAAATACAATCCGGAAGGCGACGAAACGGAAGAAATTAAAACCATGTTCTCAACGCTCCGGATGCACGAATCCGGATTCCCGATTGCTTACCAGAAGGGAACATCGAGACAGTTTTCTCAGTTCACCGAAAATTTCACACCCCGGCTACTGTTTTACAACGGTAACAATACGGGAGGTGCAACGGCTTCAAACGGATTGGCTATTGACTGGAAAAGCCTGGTTAAAAACCGGTACCGGCGAACAGCGCCTTTTTATGCCAATGCGCTGCCGGCGCAGGCCGAATTCCGTTTCCCGGGGAATATTTTCTATAAGGTACTGAATGAAATTTATAAGCCGTTTTCAGACCGCGATGGCTCATTCTTCATTAAAGAAATGCAGGTTCAGGCCAACAGTTCAGAATATGTATATGCCACGCTGACGGTCTATAAAAATGACGACAATATCTTTAATCCGTCAACCGAAATTATTGGCGGAGGCGGGGAACACACCGGGAAGGTTTTCACTCCTAGATTTGTTGGAGTAACCGAAAGTGGCTGGCCGGTATTGATTGATGCAACAGGCTTGTCCAGGCCAATGCCGGTGTTCGGCGATTTGTCGGATGCTGAATTTGCGGCACATACCTGCATCGCTTACTCAGCTGAAGATAAACTCCTGTTTGTTGGCGGAGAAAACGGGCAGCTTCATGTTTGTGATTTGTCGGACATGGACAACCTCCGGTATAAAACCATTCAGATCTTTCCGGGCACCGACGAGGTGTCGGGCGTAAGCATCGTTGATAACGGAATAACTAAACGCATCCTGATTGGGAAAGCAAATGGCAGCGCTGCCTGGTCACAGCCTTATTATCAGGACTGGGCTAACTACCAAAGCGGCTGGGCGACACAAACGGCTAGTTTCGATCACGGGACCGGCCATGTGCGCGGATTCATTTACTATAACGGGTACTACTATGCCTGCACGAGTGAGGGAGAAGTATTCCGGACGAACAGCATGAGTACGGTGTGGGCACAGCTGGCCGACATTGACGCTGAGTTTATCGCTATCGCACAAACACAGAATTACATCCGCACGGCTGAAGTGAACGACGACATGCTGAAGTCGGACAAGTCCAATCCGACAGTATTCAGCCGGTTTGGATTGGACGGTACAAAACAGCAAAGGGTACGCGCAATGCTCCCACTTTTGGGCGATAAGCTGTTGTTTATTTGTGATGACGTTGGCGAATGCATCTGGAGCTACAATCCGGGCGTGTTTGGCGGAAACATTACACCTTCAGGCATTGCCAATGCCGGTGGGGCTTGTTTCGACGGAGCTAAATTCGCTTACATATCAGTGAAGGATGGAGCAGGGTTCTGCAAGATTGCCAGCTACAATTCGGCGCCAGTTTTCCCGGAAGCGATGTGGAGCTACCTGAATGTGAGTTCGTTCTTTACCAAATTATTTTTGTATTGAGCAGGATTGAGGAGGGTGATTGAAGGCAGGAGGCTGATGTGCTTCCTGCCTTTTTTTGTCCTTTCGTTAAGTAGACAGGGAGGCTATGTTTGAAATAAAAACGACATGTTCAATTTCTATCAACCTTCCAGTCAGAGCAGTTTTGGTGAAATCGTAACCGATTGGTTTGTCGATTTTCTGGTCTGGCTGTATCGGGCATTTACCGACCTGGTATGCTCGATATTTTTTGCGGCGATTGCCTATTTTTTTGAAGTGCAGGGAGCCATTCATGTGATGTGGGGCGCCATGGCGGTAGATCTTGTTTTTGGCGTTTCGGCATCGGTCTTCCGGCGAGGAGAAAAATTCTGCATGAAAAAGTTTACAGTTGCGGTTGGCCGCTGCCTGGCGTTAACCATTCTGGTAGGCCTGATGTACGCGATAGACAAAGAGACCAGCCAGGACATGGCATCGAGTTACCGGATTGCGGCATGGTTTTTTTCATTTTGGTACGTGATCGGCGCGACAAAGAATATGGATGAGCTGTTTGGCGGCAAAATATTTAAGGCCTTTAACAGCTTTTTGAACCGTCAGGTTCAGGACAGAACCGGAGTTGATATACAAGATCCTGATCATGCCGTTCGTCGCGATTGAAAAAGGGAAGGAAGTGATTTACGATTTTGCAGCGGACCGGAGCGAGTGCCCGGCAAATTGCAGAACGAGATACAACTTCATTGAGCTGCCTGCAGGGACAATTGAGCGGTTGATTGGGCGGAAACTGAAAGCGGGGAACATGCCGGTTGAACTGACAGAAGAAGTACTCATCAAAAAATAATTATCATGAAAATCACACTCAAACGAATTGCATTTAAGCCAACCTACACCATCGGCAAGCTGTATGTTGACGGGGTATATTTTTGCGACACCCTTGAAGATACCAGGCGCGAAGTGAAAATTATGCACGAAACATGTATTCCTGCCGGGACCTATCAGGTAATAATCAACATGTCGAACCGGTTCAAGCGCCTGATGCCATTATTGCTCAATGTTCCCGGATTTGAAGGGATCCGCATCCATAACGGGAATAATGCTTCGCACACTTCCGGCTGTATCCTGGTTGGCAAAAATGATATGGTCGGCCAACTGTCAAACAGCAAATCAATTTTTGAAAGCCTGTTTCAAATACTACAGGGCGCAAAAGATAAAATAACCATCGAAATTTCGTAGCATGAAAAATCTACTCATTATTCTATTGCTCGCTCTGCTCTGTGGCTGTAATAGTCAGAAAAAGTCGGTCCGGTCAACATCAGCTGATTCGGTTATTCGTACTGAATCCGCGGCAACTGTTGAAAACAAATTGACTGAGAACGTTCAGAACGATAAGTCGATAGAGGCATCGCAGAACATTCAGAACGCCGAAAAATCTGATTTGGAGTCAACGGAAGAAACGACGGAGTATTATCCTCCAGTCCCGGGGTCAGGCAGTGAGAAGGGGGCAATTAAGTCAACTACAATTAAGCAGACCAAAGCTGCAAACAGTAAGCAGCGGCGGGAGGAGAACACTTCAAAAGAGCTTGACCGGGGAACCTCGCAGGTTGCTCAGGAGCAACAATCAACATCTTCAGCAAGTTCAGCCGCCAGTTCTACAACTCAGACTGAGGAGAAGACGAAGCAAAAAACGACTTATCCGGCGTGGCTGAAATGGACATTTGTCATCCTGTTTCTTTCAACGATTTTGTTCTTGTACCTGAAACGCACGAAGGTTAAGTCTGTCCTTTCAGGGCTGTGGAAAAAGGTGAAAATTTGATTTTCAATTTATTTATAACTAAAAATTAAGCACGATGAAGAATCTTATTGCTTTGATGATCTTAGTGATCGGGATGGTCGTCGTCTGGCCGCCAGGAATGCCGGCTCAGGCTTCAACCGTTGATCAGGTGTGTGTAGTAGAAAACCTGCAATCCATAACGCCTGCTGCAGTGATGCTACAGGAGGAAGGAGGTGCCGGTTTCGTTCAAAGTTATACTTTGACGAATCATTACTACTGCACGACCAAAGTGATTATGCAGGTTCCTGATTTTACGCTATTTTATAATTTTGATTTTCGAACGTGCTATTATGCTGTTCGATTTCAGGTGCAAAATGAGGATCTACTAAAAAGGAAAAAGGTGGCCGTTCATCGGATTCGGATCAGAACAGACACCCAGGTTGGATAAGAGGAGAAGGATAAAACCCCCGGCGCTAAGCGTTCGGGGGTTTTTTATTGCTAATTGGGAAATATCTTATCGATAATCTCCGAGTATTTTTTTGTAGGTTGTAACCGGGATTGAAAAATATTTTTCTGAAAAATACGCATATCTTCATTAAT
>JAEUSS010000279.1 GCA_016788685.1 Prolixibacteraceae bacterium
GTACTGACCCAGCTCATTAAAGACTCAAAGGGCAATGGAAATAAACCATTGTTTTATATCTTCATTCCTGAATTGCTTTCTGAACTTACACCCAAAAGCATTGACCGATTGAAGGCCAAGTTAAAAACAAAGGGACTTTCGGAGAATACACTAAAAGTCAAAATTAATGAAGGACGGGGAGTTCGTGATGTAATGACTGTATCGAATTCGAATAATAAAAATGTCTATTTCGACTTTCCGAATACTCTTTTTTCTCTGACCGATTTTGTTGAATTTAAAATGAATTCACCAAAAGATTCATTAAATGTTGATCTGAAAAACAAAATTGGCAAGGAATATATTGAACGATTTAAGAAACAATTAATTGAATCGCTTCAGGAAAAGCACTTGCATCCGGAATATATCAGATTTACCAATTTTGATCTGGATATAGTTTTTTAGCTGAAAGAAAGGATGTCATCATGCAAATTGATGACATCCTTTTCTTATTGTCGTTTCAGAATTTCTAATAAATCAAACGAAAATTATCAAATCCATTACTTTTTAACAATATTATTTTAATTTTAGGCATTAAGATTTTGAATTAAACCTGAAAGAATGACCAATTCAAATTTCCACTTTCTTCAGAACGAATGGGATTTTCTTTTTCAATCGGCAGTTGAAGCAGAACAAAGCGCCAAAACAGCTCCGGTTACTTCTGCTTTTTATGCCCGACTTTCGCTCGAAAAAATGGTGAATTGGTTTTACGAAAATGAAGGGTGTTTGAACCAACCATATAACAGCAACCTTGCAGCACGATTGGGAGAGCAAACCTTTAAGGAAATCATACCGCCATCGATTTACCGCGATATTGATTTTATCCGAAGGGAAGGGAATTTGGCTGCACATCAAGGCAAATCATCCTCGAAAGTAAGTGTTCCCTGTGTCCGTTTTTTATTTCGCTTTCTGAGTTGGACAGTGAAAATGTATAGTGAAACTCCGCCGGAAATTGCTGCGTTTGACGAATCATTTATTCCGGAAATCGGAAATCAGGAAAAATCACAGGCGGAGATCAAACGATTAGAAGACGAGAATACCGGGCAAATTGAAATTGCCAACCGTGAACGGAAAAAACGTCTGGAAATAGAAGAAGAACTTAGGAAAATTAAAGCGCAGTTTGCTTTAACCGAATCCAGAAAACAGCAAAACACCCCAGTTACCATACCCGCAGGTCAGTATTCCGAAGCTAAAACACGTGAGCTTTATATCAATTCCATGCTTCGGGAGGCAGGCTGGAACCCGGATGCGACCAATGCAACGGAATATCCGGTTACGGGAATGCCCAAATCAGTGAATCCAACAGGGAACGGATTTGTTGACTATGTGTTATGGGGTGACAATGGTTTGCCCCTGGCTTTGGTTGAAGCGAAAAAAACTTCACGAAATATTCATGAAGGAAAGCATCAGGCTGAACTCTATGCCAATTGTTTGGAAAGAATGACTGGTCAGCGACCGGTAATTTATTACTCAAACGGATTTGAAACCGAGTTATGGGATGATTGCTTTTATACGCCCCGGAAAGTGCATGGTTTTTATACCAAGGACGAGCTGCAAGTGTTGGTCAATCGTCGGAAAGATCGGATTGATCCACGGACGCAAACGATTAATAACGCCATTACCAACCGGGTTTACCAGAAACTGGCCATTAAAAGCGTATTCGATAAATATATTAAAAACACACCAGAAGGATTAAAAGGCGGTTCGCGTAAAGCGTTGGTAGTAATGGCCACAGGTTCAGGAAAGACCCGAACAGCCATTTCATTTGTCGATGTTTTGATGAAGGCAGGCTGGATCAGTCGGGTACTATTTCTTGCGGACCGTAATGCGCTGGTTACTCAGGCCAAACGAAACTTTAATAAGCTATTGCCCCATTTATCATCAGTTGATTTGACCAAAGAAAAAGAAGATAAAGAAACGCGACTGGTGTTCTCCACTTATCCAAGCATGATGAACTGTATTGACGGTATTCATAGCGGCGAGCAGCGGTTTTATTCTGTCGGGCACTTCGATTTAATCATTATTGACGAAGCTCACCGGTCGGTTTACCAAAAATATGGTGCCATTTTCGACTATTTTGATGCGTTAATGCTGGGATTAACAGCTACACCCAAGGACAGTACCGATTACGATACCTACCGTCTTTTCGAAGAAGAGCAGGGAATTCCAACTTTTGATTACGAATTGCAGGAAGCTGTAGACGAAAAATACTTGATCCCGTTTCAGGCGAAGCAAGTTGACCTGGGTTTCATGACTCGTGGAATCAGATATGATGAACTATCGCCTGAAGAAAAAATTCGCTACGAAGAAACCTTCAGGGATGAACAGGGAAACCTGCCGGATGCAATTAGTCCTGCTGCCATTAATAACTGGTTGTTTAATGAAGATACAGTAGATAAAGTTTTGGACATTTTGATGAATGAAGGTGTTCGTGTTGAAGGAGGCGACAAAACAGGTAAAACCATCATTTTTGCACGCAACCATGCCCACGCCGAATTTATTGAAGCACGCTTTAATTTCATTTATCCGCAATTCAGCAACAAGTTTTTAAGGGTGATCGACAATTACGAGAAATACGCGCAAGATTTGATTGACGATTTTGAAATGGTCGAAAAATTACCACAAATTGCTGTTTCAGTGGATATGCTTGATACGGGCATTGATGTGCCTGCCATTGTGAATCTGGTCATTTTCAAACCCGTTTATAGCAAGGCGAAATTTTGGCAGATGATTGGCCGGGGTACCCGTTTGTGCGAGGATTTGTTTGCTCCCGGCGATCATAAACAGTTTTTTAATGTTTTTGATATTTGTCGAAACTTTGAGTTTTTTCAGGAAAATGCAACAGGGATCGTTCCGGTTAATTACGATTCTGTGTCAGCCCGGATATTTAAAAATGTAATTGGTTTGGCTGAGGCTTTTCGGCAAGACACTTATTTGGATGAATACCACCAAAAAGCAAGAACTGAATATCTCGATTGGGCGCACGAACGTGTTTCAGCTTTAAACAGAAGTAGTTTTACCGTTAAAATGGTATTGCGGTATGTTGATCAGTTTTCTGACCGAAACAGTTGGAATGCTCTTACCAATGAAGACAAGCACAATATATATACTCATCTGGCCAAGTTGATATTTATCCCGGAAGATGATGAAAAGGCAAAACGATTTGATCAGTTAATGACGAGTTTTCAGTTGGCTGTAGTCGAAAATGATGCCATTCAGCAACGTTATTGCAATAAGGTGCGAACAATTGCCAATCAGCTTTCGCGTTTATTAAATATTCACGAAGTTGCAAAAGTTCAGAATGTTGTTCGTTCGGCTATGACCGATGAGTTCTGGGTAGAAAGAACACATTCAAAATTGGAGAATGTCAGAGAATCATTCCGTCAGCTCATTAAATATATTCCAGCTACTGAAACGGTAATTTACCAGACTGATTTCGAAGATGAGTTGATTGGAATCAATACGATTACCGACGTTGAAGGAGGATATCGGAAAAGTGACAATTACAAATTAAAGGTTGAACGCTACATTAGGGAAAACATATACCACATCACTATACAGAAACTTCGGAAGAATATAAAACTTACCTCTGCTGAATTGCAGGAGCTTGAAAGACTGGTTTTCATAGATTCCCATCTTGGCACCAAAGATGACTTTGTTAAGCATTATGGAGAACAGCCTTTGGGCAAATTTATCCGCTCCATATTGGGGATGGACGAAGAGGCAACACAAACTGCCTTTTCTGAATTTATTGATTTTGGTAATCTAAGAGCTGATCAGATACAGTTTATCCGGAACATAGTCACTCATTTTAAGAATAACGGAATACTCGAATTATCACAGCTTGCCCAACCACCATTTACAGATATAAATGACCACGGTATATTTGGCCTATTTGAAGATGAAGATCAAGACCGGATTATTCGGATTGTGGAGCAGGTCAACAACAATGCAGTAGGTTAAAATAATATGGATATCGTTTGTTTCTTTAAAAATATTACGATATTTGTACTGTGAGTACGAATAATGAAATAAAATTAAAGAAACTTCTGGATTTGCATGTTCCGGGAACCATAATGCTTGCTTCATGGCTTGATGCAAACGGATTCTCACATGACCTTCAGCAAAGGTACCTAAAAAGTGGATGGCTTGAATCGGTCGGTGTTGGTGCATTCAAACGCCCAAATGAAACTGTAGGTTGGCAAGGCGCACTTTATTCCCTGCAAAAACAAGCTAATCTGCCTGTTTATATTGGTGGCCCAACCGCTTTATCCCTGTTGGGATTTTCGCATTATATCCGCACCGGAGCCGAGACAGTTTATTTATTCTCTCTATTGAATACGAGATTGCCTGCATGGTTTAAACAATATTCATGGAATGAAGCGGTAAGCCACGTCAAGACTTCGTTTCTTCCGGAAGGGATTGGGATGGAAGAGTTTCAGGAAACACAATTCCCATTGATCAT
>JAEUSS010000281.1 GCA_016788685.1 Prolixibacteraceae bacterium
TATAATGCTTCTTAAAAAAATCAGTATAGAACTTTTTCTTTAAGTCCTCAGCAATTTCTTTGGGGGGGCGTTTGTCATGCTCTTCCTTTTTCCATAAAGAACCATCCACAAAACAATCAAATTCATTATACGCAATTGAAAGGCCTCCTCCTTGCAAGATTATATACTTTTTGTTTTCATCCATATATTTCGGGTTCTATTTAGAATTGACTAGATTATTTCTGCATTTAACTATTTCTATTTTTTTCTAAATATAGACCTTAAAATCAAGCCTATAAGCAAAGATGAACCCAAAACTTATGAACAGCTAAACCGCTGTTGTTCATAAGATCGTTGCTGGCTCTGGCGTTCCAATGTAAATAATCAAAATTATACTGTTCATAACTTGCCCTTCTTCCGTATCAATTTATTAGTGGCAATGTCCGAACTTTATTTCTGTGAGTTAAACATTCTTATTATCAATCCTTTAATTTTCTTTTTATGGCAAATCAATCGGAAACTGGCCACGCGAAGAATGTGGCCAATCTGGGTGCTCTGATTACTGTAGTTGTTGGATTCGGCGAAGTTTATAATCCTTCGAAAACGGCGCTCACCGCAGCCGCGCTGGCAGCCCTGAACGACCGGGCCAAAGGAGTGATGCATGAAATGAACGGCCTCGAAGGCGCTTATAACCTGGCGGTTGATCGCCGCGAACTGGCGTTTGCGCCGTTAGGCAAATTGTCTACCCGCATTCTGAATGCCGTTCGCTCCAGCGATGTGGCTCCGCAGATCGTCGAAACCGTCGAATCGCTGGTTCGTAAGCTGAAAGGACAACGCGCCACTCCAAGGCTGACCGAGGAAGAAAAAGCCGCGCTTGTGGCCGAAGGAACGGTGGTAAAAGAAGTCTCATCGTCGCAAATGAGCTATGATAATCGCCTGGATAGCTTCGACAAACTCGTCCAGCTTTTGCCTAACATCCCGCAATATGCGCCCAACGAAGAAGAACTCAAAGTAACCACCCTGGTCGGATTAAAAGAAACCTTAAGCGCCTCAAACGATGCCGCTGTGCAGGCCGGAACCGCGCTGGGCAACATCCGGAGGGTACGCAACGAAGTGCTATACAGCCCGGGCACCGGAGTGATCGATATTGCCAAAGCGGTAAAAGCCTACGTAAAATCGCTCTTTGGGGCTACCAGCCTCCAGTATAAGCAGCTTTCAGCCTTAACGTTTAAAGACCGTGGATAAAGTCGGCGCAGGCAACATATCCGCACCCGCTGTAGAAGCTCAAATTAAGTGTTTTGAATCAGGCATTTTACTGCTAACCTGAGTTCGAAATAAGTCTCATTCTCAATAACCTGTAAATAAGCAAATAAGGTTGTTGTTGTGAAGGCCTGGATTTCTGCTCAGGTTGAAAAAACGCAGAATAAGGCTTAAAACCTTGTCTGCAGAGTTTAACCTCAGTAGAAACACCAGGCAAAAACAGATCTAACCTTATTAACCAGCTGTATTCTGGCCGCCATCTGGTTAATTTAATGTCGACCCTCCGGTTAATAGATGCAGAATTTCGGTGCCTCTGGCATCCTGTGGTATTCATTAAATGCCTAATTCAATGAAGTATTTCAAATCCGGTATTTTACAGCATTCAATAAGTGCTGTATTCAGGAAAAAGAAAAGCCGCAGTTTGTTTTAGATCGGCTGCGGCTGGTTTTTTTCGTCCGGAAAAACTGCATGATGCTCCGGCATTTCGTTTTCTCTTTTCGGCATTTTGTTTTCTTCTTTTGGCAAACATGAAAGTTACTCCGGAAAAATATTTTTTTGCTTTGGCAGTTTAGTTTCCTGCTTTGGCAAAATGTTTTTTTGCTTTGACAAAAGCAAAACTTCCGGCGGCACTTTCCGAAACCCAACGGGTTTACCTGTTTATAGAGCATACCTTGATTCGGAGAATGTGCGACCCCTCAGGGGTCGAATCCCCAATTAATACAACATTTTCTATACACATACGATACCTCCGGTATCACACTGCCATATGAAAAGCAAAACCCCCTTCCGGCGAACCGAAAGAGGTTTTTTTTGTGCTATTTTAGTTGAAAGGATGTGCAGTTGATTACATCATTCCGCCCATTCCGCCACCCATTCCGCCGCCCATCGGAGGCATGGCTGGTTTGTCTTCTTTTTCTTCAACCAACACGCATTCGGTAGTCAGGAACATACCGGCAATTGAAGCGGCATTTTCCAACGCGATGCGGGTTACTTTAGCCGGGTCAATAACACCAGCTTCGAACAGGTTTTCGTAAACATCGGTGCGGGCATTGTATCCGAAATCAGCTTTTCCTTCGCTAACTTTCTGGACAACAACAGCGCCTTCTTTTCCGGCGTTGAAAACAATCTGGCGTAAAGGCTCCTGAATAGCGCGTTTTACGATTTCGATACCAGTGGTTTCGTCTTCGTTTTCGCCGGTTAAGCCTTCCAGTACAGCGATGCTGCGGATGTAAGCAACACCACCTCCGGGAACGATACCTTCTTCAACAGCAGCGCGGGTAGCGTGCAGAGCATCGTCAACACGGTCTTTTTTCTCTTTCATTTCAACTTCTGACGATGCGCCGACATAAAGTACAGCTACACCACCGGCTAATTTAGCCAGACGTTCCTGAAGTTTTTCTTTATCGTAATCAGATGTTGTTGTTTCGATCTGTTTTTTGATCTGGTTTACGCGGGTTTTGATTGCTTCTTCCGATCCGGCTCCGGCTACAACAGTAGTAGCTTCTTTGTCGACGGTAATTTTTTCAGCATTTCCGAGCATATCCAGGGTCGTGTCTTCCAGTTTCATACCTTTTTCTTCGGTAATCACTACACCACCGGTCAATACAGCCAGGTCTTCGAGCATTTCTTTGCGGCGGTCGCCAAATCCGGGAGCTTTCACGGCACAAACTTTCAGCGAACCACGCAGGCGGTTCACAACCAAAGTAGCCAATGCTTCACCGTCAACGTCTTCAGCAACGATCAATAGCGGACGGCCAGTCTGGGCAGTTTGTTCCAGTACCGGAAGCAGGTCTTTCATGGTGCTGATTTTTTTGTCGTGGATCAGGATGAACGGACGATCCAGTTCAGCAGCCATTTTTTCGCCATCGGTAATGAAATAAGGAGAGATGTAACCGCGGTCGAACTGCATACCTTCTACAACGTCCACATAAGTTTCGGTTCCTTTGGCAGCTTCTACTGTAATTACGCCTTCTTTATTTACTTTTTCCATGGCTTCGGCAATCAGGGCACCGATTTCGCTGTCGTTGTTGGCAGCAATTTTAGCAACCTGTTCAATTTTTTTGAAATCGTCGCCAACGTTCTGAGCCTGATTTTTGATGCTTTCAACCACTTTCACAACGGCTTTGTCGATACCGCGTTTCAAGTCCATTGGGTTAGCTCCGGCGGCAACGTTTTTCAAACCAACAGAGATTAACGATTGTGCCAGAACTGTGGCAGTGGTAGTTCCGTCACCTGCATCGTCGCCGGTTTTGCTGGCTACTTCTTTCACCATCTGGGCGCCAATGTTTTCGTAAGCATTCGAAAGTTCGATTTCTTTAGCAACAGACACACCGTCTTTGGTGATTTGTGGTGCGCCGAATTTCTTTTCGATAACCACGTTGCGGCCTTTTGGTCCGAGGGTTACTTTTACAGCATCAGCCAATTTGTCAACTCCTTTTTTCAGGAGGTCGCGGGCTTCGATATTGAATTTAATTTCTTTTGACATTTTGATTTCTTTTTAATCGTTAGTAATCAATTATTCAGCAATAAATAAAACATCAGTCTGAGACATCAGCAGGTAATCCGTTCCATCGATGTTTAATTCGGTACCGGAATATTTTCCGTAGAATACAAAATCTCCAACCTGGATTTCCATCGGTTCGTCTTTTTTCGGAGAACCTACCAGAACGACTTTACCAACCTGTGGTTTTTCTTTTGCTGAATCAGGAATAATAATTCCGCTAGCTGTTTTCTTTTCTGCTTCCTTGGGCTGAACCAAAATTTTACCAGCCAGGATTTTTCCTTTTAAATCTGCCATTTTTGAATTATTTTAATTGGTTAGAAATACAATTTTTAAAATTTCAACATTCCCTGTTTAGCAGATACTATGCCAAAGCAGATGCGGAAAAAAAAACAGACAGGAACGGGACATTTTTTCATCGGGAAATGGCCTGATTCCTGTCTGTTTGTTGTAAGGTGCTGAAACAAAATTGTTTCAGTCAGAATGGAAGACTGTCATTTGGTGTGTCAGACTGACAGTCGTCAGTAGATTTCTATGTTCGAAATAAGCGGACAGGCCTTCGAATCTTTGATGATCACCCGCACTTTTTGCGCGTCAACCGGGTCGATACGCAGAATACGCTTGTACCCGATTGTTGTTCCCCGGGCTACTTCTTGCCACTGGCCCTCTTTTTCAATTTCTACTGAAAAACTTTTGACACGCTGTCCGAGTTTGATGTATTCCTGAACAAGCACATAGCTGATTCGTTTGTTTTCGCCCAGGTCAACTTCCAGTGTGCCTGATTTTTCCTCGTCGTTGGTTGCCCAGTAGGTATCCTTGTTGCCATCGGTAACCAGCGAAGCCTGGTATGCCGGCGAATCTCCGCGAACGGACGATGCGCTGACGGCTTTGTTCAGTGCCAGGTTGGTGCTGAAGCGTTCGTCGATCAGTTTTTTCCATCCCTCGAGCGAAGCCACGTCAATCTCGTTGATTAAGCCGCGGCGGTCGGGCGGAATATTGAGAATGAGGTTAGCGCCGCGCCCAACCGAAGTGAGGTAAATGTCGAACAATTGTTCCGGAGTTTTAACCAGCGAGTCTTCTTCGGCGTGGTAAAACCATCCCGGGCGGATCGAAACGTCCACTTCGGCCGGAATCCAGCTGGTGCCGTTTTCTTCACCGGTATTCAGCAGCTTTTCAATTCCTCCTTTCCCGGCATACAACGTATC
>JAEUSS010000293.1 GCA_016788685.1 Prolixibacteraceae bacterium
GCCGTACAAAGGGTGGTTCAGGCTGAAGCCTACTTTTCGCAAAGTAAAGCTGCTATGCTGCCCGGCGTCTCGGCCAAAGGAACCGGAACTTATATTCACAATCCGGAATCTATTTACCCGGATGGCCCGCGTGAAGTAAACAATTATCAACTGGGGGCCGAGGCAAGTTGGGAGATTGATTTGTGGGGAAAACTACGCAGCTCAAAACGGGCCGCATATGCCAATCTGCTGGCCAGCGATGCCGGACGAAAAGCCGTGCAGACACGACTGGTCAGTAACATTGCTTCGGCGTATTACAGCCTGGTCGGGCTGGATGCCAAGCTGGCCATTACCCGGCAAACCGTAAAAAATAACATCGATCTGGTTGAAACCATCAAGGTTTTGAAAGAAAGCGGAAGGCTAACCGGCGCTGCGGTTGTGCAAAGTGAAGCGGCCCGCTATGCTGCCGAAGTCACGATTCCTGACCTTGAACAGCAGATCAGAGAAGCTGAGAATACGCTTTGCCTTTTACTCGGACGTACGCCCGGCTCCGTCGAACGCGGAAAGATTGACGGGCAGACGTTGTCACCTGTTTTACAAACCGGAGTTCCGGCGCAATTGCTTGACAATCGTCCGGATGTGATGCAGGCTGAGTTTGCAGTGATGAGCGCTTACGAAATGACCAACAATGCGCGGGCTTTCTTTTATCCGGCAATCACATTGACCGCTTCAACCGGTTTTGCAGCAACCGACCTGAGTAAATTGATTGATCCAACCTCGTTTGCAGCCAACGTTATCGGCGGTCTGACTCAGCCTCTGTTTAATAAAAAAGTAAATTCAACCCGGCTGAAAGTAGCCAAAGCGCAGCAGCAGGAAGCTTTAATCAACTTCAGGAACAGTTTGCTGAAAGCCGGACAGGAAGTGCACAATGCGCTGGGATCATACGAATCATCGGCTCAGAAAATAGCCCTGCGGCAGCTTCAGCTGGAGGCGTTGATCAAATCGGTTGACTACACCAAAGAGTTGCTGACATACGGCTCGGCCACTTATACTGAAGTTTTGAATGCCCAAACCAGTCTTTTATCGGCACAGCTGAGCAGCGTCAACGATCAGTTGCAGCAACTCAATGCGGTGGTAACTCTTTACAGAGCGCTTGGTGGCGGCTGGAAATAATCTGAATGAATAAAATAAGTCAATGGACGACGCTATCGAAGGGTCGTCCATTTTTCTTTTGTTATTTTTGCAACTCTACAAATTCTAAGAAAGCTTAATCAATGGCAAAAATCAACTGGCGACCCGGAACCATGATTTACCCGCTTCCGGCCGTATTGGTTACCTGCGGCGAAACTCCCGAGGAGTATAATCTGATTACTGTTGCCTGGACTGGCACCATCAGCAGCGATCCGCCGATGTGTTACATTTCGGTCAGGCCATCGCGTCATTCGTACGAAATTATCAAGCGCACCGGCGAATTTGTGATCAACCTGACCACCGAAGAACTGGCTCGTGCAACCGATTGGTGCGGCTGCCGTTCGGGGGCTAAATACAACAAGTGGAAAGAAATGGGGTTAACACCGGCTCCTGCAACCATCGTAAAAGCGCCCATTCTGGCCGAAGCTCCCATCAGCATCGAATGCAAAGTGAAACAAATCATTGAGTTGGGTGTTCATCACATGTTTATTTCTGAAGTGGTGAATGTAATTGCCGATGACCGTTTTATGGACGCAGAAACCGGCGCTTTCAGCCTGAAGAAATCGAATCCGCTGGTGTATTCGCACGGGCATTATTTTAAGCTGGGCGACCCGATCGGAAAGTTTGGCTGGTCGGTAGAGAAGAAAAAGAAGAAAAAGTAAGCTGTGAAGCCTTAGTTTTTCACCTCCGGAATCCGGAGAAAACATTACCTGTCAACCGCTGTTTTTATCAGCATTAATCATTTTAAGATAAGTCATGGCAAACGAAAACATATTTTCAGAAAATCCCTTGTTAAAACCTTTTACGGGAATTCACCAAACGGCACCTTTTCATGCCGTTAAAATTGAACATTACCTCCCGGCGTTTGATGCAGCCATTGAAGAGGCAAAGTCCGAAGTTCAGCAAATCATTGATAATCCGGAGCGGCCGGATTTTGAAAATACCATTGTTGCTCTCGATCTGGCAGGTGAAAGGCTCAACCGGATTCAGAACATTTTTTTCAACCTGAATTCGGCTGAAACCTGCGATGAAATGCAGGCGATTGCGCAGGAAATCGCCCCGAAACTTTCTGATTTCAGCAATGACATTACCCTGAACGAGCAACTCTTTAAGCGTATCAACGAGGTTCACAGTCTGCGCGAAAAACTGATTCTGAATCCGGAAGAAAGTACATTGCTCGAAAAAACGTATCGTCGTTTTGTACGAAGCGGGGCGAATCTGAACGAAGCGGACAAAGCCAGATACCGCGAAATCACCAAAGAATTGTCGACACTCGGTCTGCAGTATCAACAAAACGTACTGGCCGAAACCAATGCTTACGAGCTGCTGATCACTGACCCAAAAGATTTAAGCGGACTGCCCGACTCCATCATCGAAATGGCGGCTCAAACCGCACAGTCGAAAAACAAGGAAGGCTGGCTATTCAATCTGCAATATCCCAGTTACGTTCCGTTCCTGAAATATGCTGATAACCGCGAATTGCGCGAGCAGATTTTCAGGGCTTCAAGCTCGCGGGCAAACCACGGAAACGAGAACGATAACAATGCGATTATCAAACGCATCGTCGGACTCAGAATAGAAAAAGCTCGCTTGCTGGGTTTCAATACGCATGCTGAATACAAACTTCAGGAACGAATGGCCGAAACGCCCGAAAAAGTCAATCGGTTTTTGGAAGAACTTCATCTGGAATCAAAACCCTTTGCAGTAAAAGAATTTGCCGAAGTTCAGGATTTTGCCCGAAAGGCTGGGTTTGACGGACCGGTTCAACGCTGGGACTGGAGCTATTATTCGGAGAAACTGAAATCGGAAAAATACAACTTTACCGATGAAGAAGTGAAGCCCTACCTGCAACTCGAAAGAGTGATCGACGGCGTATTTTCACTGGCCCGGAAGTTATACGGACTGCGGCTTCAGGAGAATAAAAACATTGAAGTTTACCACCCGGAAGTGACCGCCTACGAAGTATTTGATGAAAACGACAGGTTTGTTGCGGTTTTGTACCTCGACTTTTTCCCGCGCGAAGGCAAACGTTCCGGCGCCTGGATGACCGACTACCGGTCGCAGTCGAACGTTAACGGCAATTCGGTGCGCCCGCACATTTCGCTGGTGACCAATTTCAGCAAACCAACCGAAAGTACCCCTTCGTTGCTGACATTCGATGAGGTGACTACATTTTTGCACGAGTTTGGGCACGGATTGCACGGAATGCTGTCTCAGTGCCAGTTTCCCGGAACCTCAGGAACCAATGTTTATTGGGACTTTGTGGAACTTCCGTCGCAAATTCACGAAAACTGGGCTTACGAAAAAGAATGGCTCGATCAGTTTGCCGTACATTATCAGACCGGAGAGAAACTCCCGGAAGAATTGATCCGGAAGATTCAAAAGGCCCAGAATTTCCAGGCCGCTTACATGATGGAACGCCAGCTTAGTTTCGGGATGCTCGATATGGCATACCACCATCGCGAAATACCAGTTGACGGTGACCTGAAAGAATTTGAAATGAAGGCTATTGCCTCAACCGATTTGTTCGAACCGGTTGAAGGGAGTTTGCAAAGTACCGCTTTTTCGCACATTTTTTCGGGTGGGTACGATGCCGGATATTACAGCTACAAATGGGCCGAAGTGCTGGATGCCGATGCTTTTTCGGTATTTCAGGAAAAAGGCATTTTCGACCGTGAAACGGCAGATTCATTCCGTAGAAATATTCTGGAAAAAGGAGGGAGCCAACATCCGATGGTTTTGTATAAAGCATTCAGAGGGCAAGAGCCTACAACTGCAGCACTGCTGAAAAGAAACGGGTTGGTTTAGCGGAAGGCAGCAGCCTCCGGATTTTTCAGATCAGCGCAATAACCAGGCCCATGATCAGGAACCCGAGTAAAAAACCGGCGTAAACCTGCGAATTGGTATGCTTCCCCAGGACGAGCCGGGCTGTGCCAACCGTTCCGGCAATCAGAACGAGCAAACTCAGGATGAATACCGGGTTTTCCTGAAGGCGAAACGACAGCCCGAAGAAACCGCCCACCAATCCGCCGATTGCTGCCGAATGGGCGCTTATTTTCCACTTCAGGGAAACAATAACCAGTACGATCTGGATGAGGATGGAGGCAATCAGGAAAAACTGGTAGATGGGAAAAACCGGTAACCGTTGCAAAATCAGGTATCCGAGGTAGTAGAAGATTGAGCTGAACATTACCGGTAGAATCCGGTCGGTGTTTTTCTCCATTTTCAGGTCAAACCTCGGATTCAGAGCAAGCAGCAGGATGCTCAGCAACGGCAAAACACAGGTCGACAGAAAGACTACCAGCAGCATAAACTTCTTCACGCTCCAGGGAAGGATGGCGAAGTAGAATCCGGAGTTAAAAAGCAGAAAAAAGCCAAGCGTCGGGATCAGTAACGGGTGAAAAACTACCGATGTGATTCGGGCGGCAGGATGAATCAGGTTTCTCATTTTATAATTCTTTACGCATCCGGGCAACCGGAATTCCGAGTTGTTCGCGGTACTTGGCCACGGTGCGGCGTGCCACGATGTACGATTTTTCTTTCAGGATAAGTGCCAGTTTTTCGTCAGTTACAGGGTGGCGTTTGTCTTCGTTGGCAATGCATTCCTGAAGTATAGTTTTGATTTCGCGGGTCGAGACTTCTTCTCCCGTATCGGTTTGCATGCCCTCCGAGAAAAAGTATTTCAGCGGGTAAATACCAAAATGGGTTTGTATGTATTTGCTGTTCGAAACACGCGAAATGGTTGAGATATCCAGTCCGGTCAGGTCGGCAATGTCTTTCAGGATCATTGGTTTCAGCTTTGTTTCATCGCCATCCTGGAAAAATTCCTTCTGAAATTTGATGATTTCAAGCATGGTCACCATCAGGGTTTGCTGCCGTTGACGAATGGCATCAATAAACCATTTGGCCGAATCCAGCTTCTGTTTCATGAATGACATGGCCTCTTTCTGATCTTTGGAGGCGCCGCTTTTGTTCACCGCATAAGATTTCATCAGGTCAAGGTAGGTGCCGTTCAGCTGAAGATCAGGCACATTTTTCTGATTCAGGCTCAGTTGCAGTTCGCCTTCATGATTATCGAGCAAAAAGTCGGGAACAATGACCTGGTTCGACTTGCTCATCGGGTTGCTGTATGAACTTCCGGGCTTGGGGTTCAGCTTCAGGATTTCGTCAATCGCTTCTTTCAGTTCTTCTTCCGAAATTTCGTATTTCCGGAGTATTTTATCGTAGTGTTTCCGGGTAAATTCTTCAAAATTATCCTGAATAATTCTGGCAGCCAGGCAAGTTGAATCTTTTCCTTTTTTACGCACGATCTGCAGCAGCAAACACTCGCGCAGATCGCGTGCGCCGATACCCGGCGGATCAAAATCCTGAATAACTTCCAGGTACCGCTCCAGATCTTCGAGTTTTACGTCGATGTTCCGGTGGAAAGCAAGGTCGTCAGAAATAGAAAGTAAGTCGCGCCGCAGGTATCCGTCTTCGTCAATGTTTCCGATGATGTATTCGGCAATGAGTTGTTCATCTTCAGTCAGGTTAGTCAGACCCAGCTGTTCAATCAGCGAATCGTGAAAACTTACACCTGAAGAATAGGGCACATCGACCTGTTTGTCATCTTTGGAGTAATTATTGGCTGCCAGCCGGTAGCTGGGTATATCTTCTTCATTGAGGTAATCATCAAGCGAAAATTCATCGTCCGATTGTGTCTCATCCGAGTTATCCTCATCGTAGCTTTCGTCTGCTTTGTCATCTTCGAGCAGTTCCAGAATCGGATTTTCTTCCAGTTCACTTTTTATGCGTTGTTCCAACTGCATCGTAGGAATTTCCAACAGTTTGATAACCTGTATCTGTTGCGGCGAAAGCTTTTGTAATAACCTTTGTTGTAAACTGATTCTCTGATCTGCCATTCTGATTCAACTTTCCCCAAATTTAAGACTTTTAATCGAATCGTATATCTTCCGGATCTAAAAATAGGGGACAGATGTGTTTGTACGAAGCCTCAGCCGGCCTTCCGAACCAGGCAGAGACCGGAAAATCAGAACTCCGGATACTCTTTCAGGATGCGCCCGCTGCCTGTTGCTTTTTTTACTTTTTTGGGTTTGTGAAACGGGAACCGTTCTGTGGGACTACCATACAAGTCTCTTTTTCTGAAAAGATAAAAGCAGGTACCAAAGGTCAGGCCTGAAAATTCGGATCCCGATGGGAGCAGGAGTGATAACAGGTTGTCGGTTCCCAGGTAAATCTGACCGAAATCGCGATCGAGAAAAACAGCCGCGGGAATGTTGCTGTAACTGTTCCCGATGATCGAGTATCCGGTACTGACTGTCAGTTTCTTATTCAGCTCAAAACTGGCGGTAACCGAAAGGCTGTGGTGGTTCAGGTTCTTTAATCTGATGTAGCGGTCGGTCAGATTGAGTTTAACCGACGGACTGAGCCGGTAATTTAATCCGGCATAGATGGTAACAGGCAGCGAAGTGGAAAATGGAGTTTGGACATTGGTCAGCTCGAACGGCTTAGAAATGGTATTGGCAAAAGAAATACTGTCAGCGGTTTTGCCGATGGTTTCTATGCCATTCTCCATTTGCGGGTCGATACTCGATAATTCGAAATTATACTCCCCTTCAAAGTTTTTTGAGTTCAGGTTGTTTTTCCAGTTGATTTTCCCCAAGTCGATGACGCTCAGCGAACCGGTCAGGTCGGGAGTGATTTTGTACCTGATGCCCAAATCAACTCCAACTCCCGTATTTCCTGAATTCAGGATGTAACTTTTTACTGCTGACGGTGAAATGCCCGGAACGGTGCTCGTTGTGCCGTCGTCGTTGACAACATTTTCCTGCGGAACCGAAATATTGCCGTTTCCCCAGGTTTTCAGAAAATATTTTCCCGACTGTCCCCCGACCGATCCGGATATTTCGGAGGAGAAAGCACTTTTCCCGAAATAGAGCTTTGCCCGGATTCCTGCTGAAATCCGGCGATTGCCCGGCGGCATGGAATAGCCAAGGCTATATTCGCGGTAATGCATCAGTAAAACCGGAATCTCCTGGATTTGCCCGATAGCGATGCTTTTCACTTCGGGGAGTACCATAAATTTGCTGACAGGGCCGCTTATGGTCGCCGCAACCGACACGTTCTCCACGATCCGGAAATTCAGGAAGCCTGCCTTCGACCGGTAGGTGAAGGTTAGCCATTCGCTTTCTAATTTTTGATTGATAGACGGACGACCGACTACTTTTTTTACCAGATTGACATAGTCGTCAGCCTCATTGGCTCCCGAAAGCAGCTTGTCGACCATGGTTTTAACCTCTTCCCGGTTGTTGTAGCCAATATTTGTTCCGGCCAGCGGGAAGATGCTGAAAGTAAACCTGTTTTTTGAAGTTAAAAAAGCAGGATTGAAGCTGGCTGAGTTGAAATGTTCTTCAAGGGAATAAAATACCATGTTGCTTTGTGCCCTGGCTCCTGAAAACCATCCGGTTGTCAGGAGCAGGAACATCAATATTTGTTTGGCCTTTAGCTCAAATTTCATGAAGCGGGAATATTTTACAGAAGCCTGTTACCCTTGTCCGTGGTTTATTCAGGGCCTTTTCGGCTCTTTGATATTTACACGGTTCCCGGGGCAATCCCGGGGTTAAGCCTGAAAGTCAGGTTCGGGATTAGCACCGGATCCAAACAACGAGGCACTTTTAAAACTCGGCACTCTTAGGGGTGCGCGGGAAGGCAATCACATCGCGGATATTACCCATCCCGGTTACGAAAAGGAGCAAACGTTCGAAACCTAAGCCGAATCCGCTGTGGGGCACAGTGCCAAACCGGCGGGTATCCAGATACCATTCCATTTCGTGCGCCGGGACTCCCATTTCATTCATGCGAGCAACCAGTTTGTCCAGGTCTTCTTCACGCTGCGAACCTCCGATGATTTCACCAATTCCGGGGAACAAAACGTCCATTGCAGCAACCGTTTTCCCATCGGCGTTCTGTTTCATATAGAAAGCTTTGATGTCTTTCGGGTAGTTGATCAGGATAACCGGTTTCTTGAAATGTTTTTCAACCAGGTAACGTTCATGCTCGCTTTGTAAGTCGGTACCCCAGTCAACCGGGTATTGGAATTTGTTCTTTTTATAGTGGTTCGAATTCCGGAGAACTTCAATAGCTTCGGTGTACGGCAGACGAATAAAATCGTTCTCCAGGACGAAACGCAGTTTTTCAACCAGTTCCATCGAACGTTCATCCATTGGTTTGTTCTTCTCTTCTTCCTGAAGTCGTTTGCTTAGGAATTCCAGGTCGTCCATGCAATTGTCGAGTGCATACCTGATCAGCGATTTCAGGAAATCTTCAGCCAAATCCATGTTTTCCTGAAGTTCATAGAATGCCATTTCCGGTTCGATCATCCAGAACTCTGCCAGATGGCGGGCCGTATTTGAATTTTCGGCACGGAAAGTTGGGCCGAAGGTGTAAATTTCGCCCAGTGCAGTAGCTCCCAACTCGCCTTCCAGCTGTCCGGAAACCGTCAGGTTGGTCGATTTTCCGAAGAAGTCCTGAGCGTAATCGACGCTTCCGTCTTCCAAAAGCGGAGGGTTTTTGGCATCGAGCGTAGTGACTCGGAACATTTGTCCGGCACCTTCAGCATCCGACCCGGTAACGATGGGGGTGTGCAGATAAACAAACCCTTTGCTGTTGAAATAGTTGTGTATGGCAAAAGCCATGGCGTGGCGGATACGGAACACTGCGCTGAAAGTGGCCGTGCGGAAACGCAGGTGCGCATTTTCGCGTAAAAATTCGAGGCTGTGCTTTTTGGGCTGAATCGGGTATTTGTCCGGATCTGATTTTCCGTATATTACAATTTCGGCAGCATTCAGCTCAACCAACTGCCCGCTTCCCTGCGAAGCAACCAGGTTCCCGGTAATTCCGAGGGCCGCGCTGGTATTAATGTCTTTTAAAAAATCTTCACCAAATTTCTCAACATCAGCAACAACCTGCAAATTATGAATGGTCGAACCGTCATTCAATGCAATGAAATTAACGTTTTTGCTACCTCTTTTGGTTCGTACCCAACCCTTTACAACTACCTGTTGTCCAACAAGCTCCCCTTTCAGGATTTCTTTAATTTTGAGTCGTTTCATACTGTATGTCGTTTGCTGATAATTAGTTATTATTTGCTGTTTTTAGAGTTTACAAAAGTAGCCTTTATCTGCCTGAAAACCCAACAGGGCGGATAAAAATCAATTTCGGGCATGAAAAATTAAGATTTCGGGCGGCGCGTTCAGCGCTGAGCCGAAGTTTGCCTTCAGCTCAGCGTACCGGTCATCTTTTTAACAGTTCAATTTCCGGAAGCAGTGTTGTCCAGGTTTCTTCGGGTATCTTGGCTCCCATTACTTCTACTACATTTCCGGCGAGGAGAGAGCCTATTTTTCCGGCTACTTCCAGATCGAGGTTTTCGGCCAGTGCATACAGGAATCCTGCTGCATAGATGTCGCCGGCACCGGTTGTGTCGATACTTTTTACTTTAATCGCTTCAATTTTCAGTATCCGGTCGCCTGTTTTGATGAGCGACCCCTGGGCTCCGAGTTTTACAACGGCGATGTCGCACATGGAGGCAATTTCGTTCAATGCCTCTTCCGGAGTCTTTCCGGTAAGAGCCAGGGCTTCCTCTTCGTTGGCAAATACGATATCGACATATTCACGAATAATCCGGTTCAGGAAATCGATATTGGCCTCCACAATATTAAAGCTTGCCATGTCGATTGCTACCAGCAGTCCGTTTTCTTTCGCTGTTTTCATGGCCGATTCGATAAGCGAATGGTTTTGTACCAGGTAGCCTTCGATGTGAAGAATACCGTAATTCCTGAAAATATCCGGAATCATTTCTTCGGCAGTCAATTCCATGGCAGCACCCAAATAAGTACCGAATGTGCGTTCAGAGTCGGTGCTGATCAACGCGGTTGCGTGGCCGGTTCCGGTTTCAGAATAGAAAAAGTGGGTGTTGATTTTATTATTCCTGAAATCTTCGACATAGAAATTACCGAATTCGTCGTCTGAAATCTTACCGATATAGCCGCAGCTACCGCCTAATTTTGCAATTCCATGTATGGTATTAGCTGCGGATCCTCCGGTTTGAATGATTCGGGTATTAATTTTTGTTTCTTTTTTGATTTCATCAGAAAGAACCGCATCAACTAAAGTCATGCTTCCTTTTTGAAGTCCAAATTTTTGTAACACAGAGTCATCCGTAATATTAATTAAAACATCGATCAGGGCATTCCCGATTCCGAGAATGGATTTTTGCTTGTTTGGTGCGCCAGTAAATGAGTTCATGTAAATTTTTTTTGCAAAAATATTTTTTCTTTTCGGAAAAGCTACTATTTTTGCATCGCTTTAGAAAACAAAACACACCGTTTGTGAGTGATCAAAAAGCGAAAAAATTCTCTAGTAGCTCAGTTGGTTAGAGCGGCGGACTGTTAATCCGTAGGTCGTAGGTTCAAGTCCTACCTGGAGAGCAAAAGAGGCTGTCTCGAAAGAGTTCAGCCTCTTTTTTTGTCTTTTCCAATTCGTCCTGAAATAGCGGATCAATGGGATCAATTCGGATCAATTCAACATTAGGGTGGATCCTACCTTTTCATGCATAAATTTTGGATCAATGGATCAATTAAGGTAGAACGCTGGAAATCTTTCTGTTTGTTTGGCTTGGAAATAGAATCCGCGCAACAACACAAACAAGGCGATCCCGTTCAGAATTTAGCCACAGAAGTAGTTACTGTCTGATTTGGTCCCGGAAGTTGGAGTGAAAAGCGTTTAAACGCAATCGGATTGAATGGCCTACAAGATAATCACTCCTTCAATCGTATCCACTTTTTCTAAGATTTCGATGATCTGGTCGGCGTTTTGCATTTCGGCAACACAGGTAATTGAAACGTGTTTCAGACTGGAAGTATGCTTAAACGTCAGTTCGCCGTGAACCGACAAGATTGATTTGACTTGTTCCACCTTTCCACCGTTGTTCGGAGTTATAAATTTGAACATGTACTTCAGAGGCCAGGTTTCGGTTTCCATCAGCCTGTATCGTAGTGTTTTGAACTTATCTGGTTTCATAAAATTTCTTTCTGCCAAAACTAACAGAAAAATCACATCATTTGTTGAGGGCAGGGTGGTCAGATGTTTCGGTATTCTTAAATCATGCGCTTACTTTTTTTATAATAAGATATTTGATGTAATTTAGTTACGTTAATCTTTTTTGTAGTGAAACATGGGAATTTTGTTTGACATCTGGATGTCGATGCCGGGGCTGGTTACCATCCTCTATTTTTTGACGGTTGTTTTTATTGCTTTTCTGATTATTCTTGAAAACCGGAACCCGGTGAAAACCATCAGCTGGATACTGGTTCTGGTATTGCTTCCTTTTATCGGCATTGTAATTTATCTTTTTTTCGGTCAAGAATACCGGAAAACAAAAATGTATTCGCGCAAAGGATTAAAGAGCCTCGAAAAACTGCGGAATCTGACCCTGGAACAACTGGATAACCTCCCGAAAAATCATTTCCAGATTTCCGACCGGCTGTATTCAAAAAGGCGGCTGATGAACCTGCTGCTTTCTAATTCGAATGCTATCCTGACCAACAATAACGAACTCCGGATTCTGCGGAACGGGGAGGAAACCTTTACCGAAATCTTTAGCGCCATTGAACAGGCTCGTCACCATATACACCTCGAATATTACATTGTTGAGGATGACACGATCGGGAATTACCTGCGCGAATTGCTGATCAAAAAGGCTCGCGAAGGTGTAGAGGTGCGGTTTATTTACGATGATGTGGGGAGTTGGGAACTGAAACGCAAATTTCTGCGCTCGATGTCGGATGCCGGTGTAAAAGTTGATTGTTTCATGAGAGTCCGCTTCCCGATGTTGACTTCAAAGGTTAATTACCGTAATCACCGCAAGATACTGGTGATTGACGGAGATACCGCTTTTGTCGGAGGATTGAATTTTGCGGATCGCTACCGTGACGGCGTTCCGGGCATCGGGCCCTGGCGCGACACACACCTGAAAGTAACCGGTGGCGGAGCAACGGCACTGCAAATTATTTTTATGGCCGACTGGTATTTCGTTTCCAAAGAAATTCTGAAGGGTGAAAAATACTTTAAACCATTTGAATCGGGCAACGGCAAGCTGGTGCAGATGACTGCCAGCGGTCCTGACTCGGATTGGGAGAGTATCGGGCAGGCTTACTTCGCGGCAATTGCTTCGGCTACCAATTATGTCTATATCTCAACGCCATACCTGATGCCGACTTCAGACATTATAACTGCCCTGAAAACCTCAGCCCTGGGGGGCATCGATGTGCGCATCATTGTACCCGGAATGTCGGATGCAATAACTCCCAAGTGGGGAACCAATTCGTATATTGAAGAATTACTCGAAGCTGGTGTTAAGGTTTATTTCTACAGAGCCGGATTTACTCACAGCAAAGTGATTGTAGTTGACGGGCTGTTCTCTTCAGTTGGAACGGCGAACCTGGATTTTCGCAGCCTGGAAACAAATTTTGAGGTGAATGCCATGATTTATGACGAAGAAATTGCCGACATCCTTGCCGACCAGTTTCTCGAAGATCAGGATCAGAGCGAACAGGTGCTTCTGGAAGAATGGATCAACCGCCCGAGAATCGATAAAATCAAAGAATCGTTTGCCCGCCTTTTAAGTCCTATGCTGTAGAGCCGGACGCGCTTTTTCCGCCAGGTTCAGTGTGTCCGCGCTGCCGGCCAATCAGCTGTTTCTGTAAATGTTTTGGGCCTGAAGGGTTCCCGGAAGAAGTCTTCAGGGCATCAGAACGAAAGGGAAGGTGGGATTAAAACGGTAATTTCCCCAGGTCAACATTTCCTCCGCTCAGGATGATGCCCACCTTTTTGCCTTTCACCTCCACCCGGTTTTCGAGGATGGCGGCCAGCGGAACTGCCGACGAAGGTTCGATGATGATTTTCATCCGCTCCCAGATCATGCGCATGGCAGCAACAATGTTTTCTTCTGAAACGGTTGCAATCTGGTCTACTTCATTCAGGATAATGGGAAAAGTAAGGCTGCCGAGCGAGGTCAGCAGGCCGTCGGCAATGGTCCGGGGGGCCACCGACGGAATCAGTGTGTGGGAATAGAACGACCGGAAAGCGTCGTCGGCGCCGGCAGGTTCGGCGGCAACAACCCGTACACCGGGCAGCATGGCTTTGGCCGAGAGGGCGGTTCCGCTCAGTAATCCGCCGCCGCCCACAGGAGCCATCACGAGGTCGGGCGCGCCGGTTTCTTCAATCAGTTCTTTGGCGGCAGTTCCCTGTCCGCAAATGACGTTGAAGTTGTTGTACGGATGGATTTCGGTGGCGCCGGTTTCTTCGGCTACCCGCTTCAGGGTCGATTCGCGGGCGGCCAGAGTTGGTTCGCAGAAGGTGATGCGGGCTCCGTATCCGGCCACGGCCTTCTTTTTGATTTCGGGAGCATTTTCGGGCATCACAATGTAGGCCGGAATACCGCGCATGCGTGCGGCCAAAGCCAGCGCGGCCGCGTGATTTCCGGACGAATGGGTGCAAACCCCGTTGCGGGCTTCTTCCGGAGTTAAAGAGAATACCGAGTTGCACGCTCCCCGAAACTTGAACGCGCCGACCTTCTGAAGGTTTTCGCACTTGAAAAACAATTCGGCTCCAACCATCTGGTTGATGCTTTGCGAAGTGAAAACCGGCGTACGGTGGATGTACGGCCGGATCAGTTCGTGTGCTTTTTCGATGTCAGCGAAGGTAGGTAATGCGCCCATAACGATATCGGATTCAGGTTTTACAGTCCGGCAATCAGTTCTTTCAGGATCAGGGTCATGTTGGGTTCGGCTTTCATGGCTACTTCCTGAACTTCTTCGTGCGAGATTTCGACGATCTGCCCGGGCACGCCGCTGTCGGTGACGATGGAAATGCCAAAGACCGTCATGTCCATGTGGCGGGCGACAATCACTTCCGGAACGGTTGACATGCCGACCACATCAGCGCCCAGGTGGCGGAACATCAGGTATTCGGCCGGAGTTTCAAACGTTGGGCCCGACACCCCGACGTAAACACCTTCTTTGATCGTGATGCTGTTTTTCAGCGCGATGGCCTTGGCCTTGTTGCGCAGGTGCGCGTCGTAGGTTTTGCTCATATCGGGAAACCGCGTTCCGAGTTCGTTGATGTTTTTGCCGCGCAGCGGGTGTTCGGGGAAGAAGTTGATGTGGTCGTTAATGATGACAATATCGCCCACTTTGTAGTCGGGGTTCAGTCCTCCGGAAGCGTTCGAAACGAACAGGGTGTTGATGCCCATCAGCTTCATGACGCGGACCGGGAAGGTCACTTCTTTCATCGAATAGCCTTCGTAGTAATGAAAGCGGCCCTGCATAGCCAGTACGGTTTTTCCGCCCAGTTGGCCTACAATCAGCTGGCCTGAATGGCCGTCGACGGTTGAAACAGGGAAGTCGGGAATCCGGGAATAGGGGATGGTCTGCTCAATTTCAATTTCTTTAACCAGTCCGCCCAGTCCTGAACCTAAAATGATTCCGGCGTCAATTGGCTTTTTTACTATTTCGTTTATGAAGGTCGCGGTTGCTTTTATTTTCTCTAACATAGGTTACAATTTTTTCGTCAAAGTTTTTTCCCTCGCTGTCGAGGAATTTTATTTTTAAAGGTATGTAAAACAAATGAGCTTTCAGTTCGGGCGACAGGTTCATGTCCTTCAGGCGCATCGAATCTTTTTCAGTAGTGATGATGATTTTCTTTTCTGAAGCGATAGCGGCAAACTTTTGTTCGATCTGATGGATGTTCGAAGCGTGAAAGTTATGGTGATCGGGGTATCTCAGATCAGTAATGTCATCGGTGAAGGAGGTTAAATATTTGCGCAGGTGCTCGGGATTGGCGATTCCGGTGAGCAGCAACACGCTGACTCTGTCGGAGCCCAGCTTGGGTGTAGGGATCGCCTCTTCAGGGAAAACAGGAGTTACCGGCTGGTAAACCATGGTGGTGAAAAACAGATTTTGGTACGGGCGCAGGTTCACATCTTTCATGATGATGCGCCGGGTGATAGGCGAAATTTCCTGCGGACATTTGGTGTAAATAATCACATTGGCGCGGCGCATCTGCCATTTGGTTTCGCGCAGGCGGCCAACGGGCATGAGGCGGTCTTTGTCGATCGGGCGGTTAAAATCGATGAGCAGAATGTTGATTCCGGCGCTTACACTGCGGTGCTGGAAAGCATCGTCGAGCAAAATCACATCGGGCAACTTACTGGCCTCCTGTGCCTGAATTTTTTCGATGGCATGCACCCGTCTTTCGTCGACGACCACCTGCACTTCGCTGAACTTGGTTTTGATTTGCAAAGGTTCGTCGCCCACTTCAGTGGCCAGCGAGCTCACTTCCACTTCGTGGTAGCCTTTGGTTTTACGTTTGTAGCCGCGACTGATGGTGGTTACGGTAAATTGTTTTCGCAGGAGTTCGACCAGGTATTCAGTGTGAGGCGTCTTCCCGGTTCCGCCAACGGTTATGTTCCCGATGGAGATCACCGGAATTTCAAACTCGGTGGATTTAAAGATTTTATAGTCGTAAAGAAAATTCCGTATAGAAATAATCAACCCGTAAATGGCAGAAACAGGATATAAAAATAATTTGAGCATCTTCTCTTTTTCAGCATTAAACTTTCCACGAAAATAGGAAAATTTGGGGAGCGAACCCAATTGTCGGTGTTATTCGGCAGTTTGTGTCCGGTTCGCTGACATTCATTTCATATTAGAGCAGATTCAGTGCATTTTTCAGATATGCATTCACCAAAAGATAACTTTTCCGGGTGTTGGTCACGCGGTATCGTTTCTTCAGAATTTCTTCGGGGCGGGCTTTTTTTATTTCTTTCAGCAGATGCAGATAATAACGGTAGGCCAGGTAAACGCCCAGCCTCACCTGCTTTTTCAGTTGCCGGATTCCCTCCGCCGATTCCTGAAAGTCTTTTTCGATTTCGGCTTCGAGTTGTTTTTTTGTTTCTTCGGTGAAGTGGGCAAAATCGATGTTTTTAAAATAGATGCGTCCTTTTTCACTGAAGTCTTCCTGTATATCGCGCAGGAAATTTACCTTTTGGAAGGCTTCTCCCAGTTTGCGGGCCGGGGCGACCAACTCGTCATATTTTTCGGGTTCGCCGACATAGAAAACGCGGAGACACATCAGGCCAACGACTTCGGCCGAGCCGTAAATGTATTTCTGCAGCAGTTCAGGCGAATACTCCTCGTAATTCAGATCCATTTCCATACTCAGCAGGAAGGCTTCGATCAGTTCGCGGTCGATGTTGTATTTCCGGACAGCCATCTGGAAACTGTCGATAATCGGGTTGATGCTGAATTTGCGATCAATCGCCTTAAAGGTTTCCTGCCTGAATTCTTCAAAAATGGTCCGCTGGTCCTGATCGAAGAACGTGTCAACGATTTCGTCGGCATAGCGCACAAAGCCATAAATACTGTAAATCCCTTCGCGGTATTTCGGGCTCAGCATGCGCACTCCCAATGAGAAGGAAGTGCTGTAATTACGTGTGGTAATCTTGCTGCAGTCGAGGTTGTTTTTACGATAGATGTCCATGGTCTTTCTGTATTCTTTCGGTTACCAATCTGGAGCTGATTACAGTCATCGGGAGGCCGGTTCCCGGAACCGTTGAAGCGCCTACGTAATATAGATTGCTGAATTTCTCATCTTTATTTTTCGGACGGAAACCTCCCACCTGATTCAGGTCGTGAGCCAGCCCGAGCCCGCTTCCGCGGTACAATCCAAACATGTTTTGCCAGTGTTCGGGATTCAGCACTACTTTTACTTCAGTATGTTTAATGAAATCAAAACCTGTTCGTTCGCTCAAATCCTGAATAATACTGTCAGCAATTTCCTGATCGTCACTCCAGTCGGGTTTGTAGCGTAAATCAGGCACCGGACACAGAATAAAAATGCACTCTTTGCCGGGAGGGGCATAGTTCGGGTTATGCATCGACTGGATATTGACGTAATAATACGGTTTGTCGAGCTTAATTTTGTTCTTGAAGATTTTTCCGGCATATTCCCTGAAGTTCCGACGCAGGAAATAGTTGTGGTGATACATGTCCGGAACTTTGGTGTCCAGGCCAAGGTAAATGGTCAAAGGGGCGAGCGTCCATTTTTTGGCATCCAGCTTCTGTTCTGAGAAGGCAGGCCGTTTCAGAATGGCGCCACGAAACCAGGCCGCATCGGCATTTACCACAAACTGGCTGGCTGTCCATATTTTTCCTGAACTATCGGTAAACGAGCTGATGTTCCCGTTTTCCTCTGAAAAACTTGTGATCTCGGTGTTGTAATGAATCTTCACTCCGCGTTTATCTAATTCGGTAAGCAGACCTTCCACAATTTTATACATTCCGCCTTTCACGTTGTAATAGCCATCGTGAACCAGTTCGGTGTAATTCAGCAGCGTGTAAACGGCAGGCGTGTCGAAAGGAGTAGCTCCGAGGAAAAATCCTACCAGCGAAAAAATCACTTTAACCTCAAACGATTCGAAATTTCGTTCCATTTCGGCCCACATCGAATAGAACATTTTGGGCGCGTGCTTGAGCGGAACGGTAGTCAGCTTAAGCAGATATCGGGTAAGCGAGTCAAAATTACTTTTGATAACAATGTCTTCGGTATCGTGAAACAGCTCACCGGCGGCCTTCAGAAATTTTTGTATTTTCTTTTCAAAGTCGGGTTCCAGGTGCTGAAATTCGATTGCCAGTTTTTTCAGGTCTTTATAGATCAGGTAGCTTCGGTTGTCTCCTTCAAAATGAACTGAATACAGCGGGTCGAGTTCAACGAATTCGAAAGGCATGGCGATGTTGCAATCGCTGATCAGTTCCTGAAATTCGTAGCTCATGCTGAAAAAGGTCGGCGCCATGTCGAATTTGAACCCATCTTTTTCAAGCAGGTTCAGCCGGCCGCCGGCGCGATGGTACTTTTCAACCATCTCCACTTCGTATCCTCTGGTTGACAAGCGAAGAGCTGTTGCAAGCCCTCCCAATCCGGTACCGATAATTAACACCTTTTTTTGCATTTGTTTAATTTATTTATCTGTTACTTAAACAAATTAGCCGGAAAATGTTTTAGAAATTTAAGAATTTATTTTGCAAGCCTTACTGTTTTGCATAAATTTAAAAATTATGGGGCGTGCTATTGTAATTGGTTCAGGAATTGGAGGTTTGGCAACAGCTATCAGGCTGGCGCGCCGGGGAGTTGAGGTCGAAGTTTTTGAAGCTTCGGGCAAAGCCGGAGGCAAAATTGCGGAGCGAAGTTTCGGCGGATACCGGTTTGATGCTGGTCCCTCGCTGCTTACTTTGCCCGAGCAGGTACTCGAATTACTCGATGATGATCTCCGTTTTCCGATCAAAAAGCTGGAACTAATCACTAAATATTTTTATCCGGATGGTACGCAGCTTTTGGCTTACAGCCATGTGGGGCAATTTGCGGCTGAGGTTGAGAAAAAGCTGAACGTTCCGGCAGCGAAAGTGACGGGATATTTTCAGAAAGCATCCCGTATTTATGAACTGACTGCCGACTTGTTCATATTTGGCTCGTTTCACCGCCTGAAAAATCTGGCGAATATAAAATCATTAAAAACCTTGATGAATTTCCGCAGTCTTCAGGCATTTAGCAGCCTGCACGAATTTAATACCCGCCAGCTGGGAGAGAAAAGGCTGGTTCAGTTGTTCGACAGATATGCCACATACAACGGCAGTAATCCTTATCAGACACCGGCAACACTCAGTGTGATTTCACATCTGGAACACAATCTGGGAGCCTTTATTCCTGAAAACGGAATGTTTCAGGTAATCGATTCGCTGCTTCGGCAGGCTTTGCGGCTTGGGGCGAAATTTTATTTTGGGCAGCCAGTCCGTAAAGTTGAAACCGATCGGGAGAAAGTTCTTGGTGTGTGGACTGATAAGGGTTTTGTTGCAGCAGATATTGTTGTGAGCGATGTGGATATTCACCGGTTTTATTCTTCCCTGCTGCCCGACTCGCGCTGGTTGTCAAAGATTACGAAGGAAGAACCTTCTTCGTCGGCCCTGATTTTTTACTGGGGAATGAAAGGGGATTTTCCGGAGTTAGATGTTCATAACATCTTTTTCAGTGCCAGCTATGAGGAAGAATTTGATTGCTTATTCCGAAAAAAGGAACTATTTGACGACCCGACCATTTACATATACGTAAGTAGCAAATATCAACGAACTGATGCACCTGAAAGTTGCGAGAACTGGTTTGTGATGATCAATGCACCAGCCGACGCAGGCCAGAATTGGGAGGAGCTGACAGAACGTTTGCGCCGGAAAATTCAGGAAAAACTCGAGCGGATGTTGGGCCGGAAGCTAACTGAAAACATTGCTTGCGAAGAGGTTTTGTCGCCTCCCGGAATATTTAAACAAACCGGTTCGGTCAATGGTTCTATATACGGAAACAGCTCGAATAGCCGGTATGCTTCGTTCAACCGCCATGCAAACTTCCGGAGCGATATCCGCGGGTTGTATTTTGTAGGCGGAAGCGTACATCCCGGGGGCGGAATTCCATTATGTCTGTCATCGGCCTGTATTGTCGACGGGTTGGTTGAAGAGCAACTTATAAAAGATAAAAGATGAAACTTCAGCTGAGTGACCGGATCGCAAAAATTGTTGTGGTTATTTGGTATCTGGTAGGTATTGCCGGATTCATGACTGCACCTTTACAGCCCCTTTTTCAGCAACTGACGCCCTTTGGTATTGTTGGTGCGGTTGTGTTGCTGATGTATTTTCACGAACCGGGAAACCTGAAGAGCTGGCTTGTTTTTTCGGGAATTGCCATCGTTGGGTTTGCAGTTGAGTTAATTGGCGTAAACACACAAATTCTTTTTGGATTCTATCGATATGGCGATTCGCTTGGCCTGAAGCTCTGGAATACGCCACTCACGATCGGGCTCAACTGGCTGATTTTGATCTACTGCATCGCGGCATTGGCAAAACCCATTCGGAATACCTGGTATTTTCCGCTGGCAGGCGCTTCTGCAATGGTCGTGTTCGATTGGCTGATGGAACCGGTTGCTTCTGCTACCGACATGTGGTACTGGGCTTTTGAAACAATTCCGGTGAAAAACTACATCGACTGGTTTCTGGTCTCCGGATTTTTATTCCTGATGATCCGGGTTTTGAAAGTTGAGATTAATAACCGGATTGCAGGAGTTCTTTTTCTCATGCAGGTCGTTTTCTTTCTGGTATTGAATCTTTTATTCCGGATTTAATTATGGGAATTCTGATTGCATTGATCCTTATTTCGTTATGGATAGTCCATCTGGCTTATCTGTTGGTATTTAGCGAGGTGTCGTTTACATCGCCCCTGATGTACGTGCACATGGCTATCCAAACTTACCTGTACACCGGGCTTTTTATTACGGCGCACGATTCCATGCACGGATTAGTTTCGTCGAACCGTTTTGCAAACAGCACTGTCGGATGGATTTCTACCTTGTTGTTTGCTGTTCTTTCGTATTCCGGGCTTAACGAAAAACACCATTTGCATCACCGGTTTCCGGGCGAAGAAGCCGATCCTGATTTCTGTTCTCACTCACAGAATTTCTGGCGGTGGTGGTTTACTTTTCTGCGGAATTATGTAACCTGGGGGCAGATACTCATTCTGGCGGTTACTTTTAATATCCTGAAAATCTGGGTTGACCCGCAACGTCTGATTCTTTTCTGGATTTTACCCTCGGTGCTGGCTACTTTGCAATTGTTTTATTTTGGTACTTACCAACCTCACCGGTTACCACACACTGCGGCGATGATGCCGCACCATTCGCGGACTCAACGGCGTAATCATTTGTGGGCTATGCTTTCGTGCTATTTTTTCGGATATCATTTTGAGCATCACCAGTCGCCGCAGACGCCTTGGTGGAAATTGTACCAGGTTAAAAATCAGGCTGAATGATCAAATCCCGCCATAATAAGTTATACCTCTGGTTTTTCAGGAATTATTTTGGAATGCTTCGGGCAATCCTCTTCCGGAAGATAACAGTTGTTTCTGAAGTTTTTATTCCGGAAAATCGGGCGGTGCTTTTATTTCAGAATCATTTTAGCTGGTGGGACGGTTACTGGTCGTATTGGTTAAGCCGAAAGATATTTCACCGGAAATTTCATGTGATGATGCTTGAAAACCAACTCCGGAAACGCATGTTCCTGAATCGTTGCGGGGTGTTCTCGATTCAAAAGAATAGCCGAGACTTCCTGAACTCACTTCAGTATGCGTCCGAAGTTTTAAACAGCCCGAAGAATTTGGTAGCCATTTATCCTTCAGGAGTGATGCTTACACAGCACCAACAGAAAATACACTTTCAGAAAGGAATCGACCGCATTATTTTCGGAAGAACAGCGCATTTTGAGATTGTGCTGGCTGTATTTTTAATCGATTATTTTGGTTTTGTCCGCCCCGAAATCCGTATTTATCTTGAGATTTATTCCGGCGAACGAACGACAGAAGCTCTGCAAACTGCGTATAACTCGTTTTATCAGTCGTGTATTGCAAAACAAACCGAATAATGGAATTCCTCGCAGCGTTCATATTGCTTTTTTTGGTGCTCCGGACCTTGGTTTCGTTGGTGAACCTCTTTTCTGGGCTGCATCTTCCGGCCCGGAAGCCAACAACTTTCCCCAAAGTTTCAATCCTGATTCCGGCCCGAAACGAAGCGACAACCATCGGGAAGTTACTCTCTGATTTGCTGGAACAGGGGTATCCGGAGCTGGAGGTGATTGTTTGCAATGATCATTCGTCGGATAACACCGAGGAAATACTGAACTGGTTTGCCGGTGAAAATGATCAGATTCATTGGTTTTTGGGAGGAAAGCTTCCGGAAGACTGGTATGGAAAGAACTTTGCCTGCCATCAGCTGGCCCGGAAAGCTTCGGGCAAGTATTTTGTTTTTCTTGATGCTGATGTGGAGCTGAGTCCGGATGCAATTTCCAAAGCTGTCGCATTTTTTCAGGAAAAGAAATTGGCGCTTTTATCAGTTTTCCCGCAGCAGAAGATGGAGACTTTTGCCGAGAAACTGATTGTGCCGGTGATGAACTGGATTTTGCAAAGTTTGCTGCCGATGATTTTGGTGCAGAAAACCAAGCGACCGTCTTTGTCGGCTGCCAACGGGCAATTTATGATGTTTGATGCTGACAATTACCGGATGAATCTATGGCATTCAAAAGTAAAAAATCAGCATGTGGAGGATATCCGCCTGGCCCGGATGATTAAAGCTACCGGTTTGAAAATGGCTGTTCTGTTGGGGGATAACGACATTTATTGCCGCATGTACCGCCATTGGTCTGACGCTGTTCGTGGATTTTCGCGCAATATCCACGAGTATTTTGGTGGGTTCAGAGCAGTTTTGATAGGCTTCTGGCTTCTGGTTTTTATCGGTTCTGTTATTGTCTGGGTCTCTTTGGGACTGAAGTTTTTAGCTTGGTTTTTTGTATTGATCAT
>JAEUSS010000300.1 GCA_016788685.1 Prolixibacteraceae bacterium
AACAGACATTGACCAGCTATCCGGACAAAATGATTTTCAGCATATTATCCAAAAAGAACACACTTCTGTCGAAAGTATCAGCAACTGGAAAATACACATATTAAGCCATCAGCGTATTCACTACCGATTTCTCCGGATCCGGCTATCCGGAGAATTTAGCATGCCCAAAGATTTAATCCGGGTGAATAAGGAAGATATTTTTAACTTTGCTGTACCGAAGTTACTGGAAAATTATATCAATGAACACCGCATCTGATTTGCTATTCAACTATAAGACAACAGTATCCGGAAAAATTTTATTACTAATTCGGAAATTTAACATGCCAAAAGGAAAAAAGCTGGCAGATTTTATTGTAAATTTATTTCAATCTAACTTTTAAACTCATTTTATATGTCAGTAAACAAAGTAATTTTGGTTGGTAACGTCGGACGCGACCCCGAAATCAGGCACCTTGACAAAGGAGTTGCCGTTGCAAGGTTTTCTCTTGCCACGACTGAGAATTACACCTCAAAAACAGGTGAAAAGGTAAGCAATACCGAATGGCACAACATTGTTGCCTGGCGAGGGTTGGCCGAAGTTGTTGAAAAGTATGTAAAAAAAGGAAGTCAACTTTATATCGAAGGGCGTCTCCGAACACGCGACTACGACAAAGATGGCGTTAAACACTATGCTACCGAAATTAACGCCGACACCATGCAATTACTTGGCAAACGTGAAGGACAGACCGAAATGGCTGCACAACCCGTACAAACAGAATCGGCACAAAGTGTCAACGAACCGGATTTCAATCAGCCGGAAGAAGACGATCTGCCATTTTAGTAACTTAAATATCAACTAATTGAAAACAGACCCTCTGCCCGAACTGACCGCAAATTACTTGGGCCTTCAATTTCATCCGTTTACCACAGGTATAGCGATCAGCTTACTGATTATCCTCTTTTTATTAGTGCTTTCAGCCTTAATTTCAGCTTCGGAAGCTGCTTTTTTTTCGTTAGGCCCCTCCGAAAAGCACAAAATCGCAGGAAAATCAACAAAGAAGAACTCATATATAATTAAAAATCTGGAATCTCCGGAGCAATTGTTGGCTACTTTCCTGGTAGCCAACAATTTTATTAATATCAGCATTGTTATCCTTTTAAGTTTTACAATCAACTCCCTTGTCGATTTCTCGGGCATTCCAGTCCTGGGTTTTATCGTTCAGGTTCTGATGGCTGCGCTGATAATTCTGCTTTTTGGCGAGATTATTCCCAAAATATATTCAACCCATCATGCATTGAAATTTGCCCGTTTCATCGCTATTCCGCTGCATTACCTGATCAGGCTGCTTAAACCGATCAACTCAGTCTTCATCTATTCAACCTCCTTCGTCAACAACCGGATTCACGCTTACAACAAGCAAATTTCGGTCGACGAGCTTTCGCAGGCTCTCGAATTGACTTCTCAGACCGAACTGAAAGATGACAGCGAAATATTAAAAGGCATTGTTAAATTCGGGAACAAAAGTGTGGTGGAAATCATGCGCTCAAGGGTTGATGTTGTTTCGGCTGACATCGATTTCAGCCTAAGCAAAATCATGAGCCTGATCACCGAAACCGGTTTTTCGAGAATACCTGTTTATTCCGAATCTTTTGACAACATCAAAGGGATTCTCTACATCAAAGACTTGCTGCCGCATGTGTTAAAAGAAACATCGTTTCGCTGGCAAAGCATTATCAGGCCTCCGTTTTATGTTCCTGAAACAAAAAAAATCGATGACCTGCTCGAAGAATTTCAAAAAAACAAGGTACATATGGCCATTGTGGTCGATGAGTACGGCGGCACCTCGGGTATTGTAACGCTCGAAGATGTACTGGAAGAAATTGTGGGCGAAATCACCGACGAATTTGATGAAGAAGAAAAATTCTACACCAAAATCAGTGAAAACAAGTATCTTTTTGATGGAAAGACCATGCTCAACGATTTCTACAAGGTTACCGGCTCTGATGATACCGTATTTGATGATGTTAAAGGAGAAGCAGATACGCTGGCCGGACTGATACTGGAACTGAAAGGTGAAATTCCGGCCAAGAACGACACGATAACCTGCAAAAATTACGTTTTCATTATCGAAGCTGTTGACAACCGACGCATTAAACAAATAAAAGTAGAAATAACAAACACCGACCAATAAAGACAATGCCGAGATTCCTATCATTTTTATCCGGATTCCTCCTCCTGATGACTTTTTCGTGCAAAAAGGAGTATGTGCCGAAGCCGCGCGGATAC
>JAEUSS010000317.1 GCA_016788685.1 Prolixibacteraceae bacterium
GTCGTGGTTTTATTGTGCCACAATATGCGGCCGATGGAGTTACTTTAAAATTAAATAACGGATTGCCAGTATATTATATTACTAAATTTTCATTACAGGAGGGTTACCCTACGTTAAGTTCTCCTGTTCATTTTCGCCTCGCCGAAATGTATTTGAACCGTGCGGAAGCAAGCGCAAAACTTGGAAAAAATCAGGACGCCATTGATGATGTTAACCTGATTCGTACACGGGCCGGATTGACAGGAGAAAAGCTGTATACCGTTTCAAATCTGAAAGGCAGATCAAGTGTTTTTGCTGTTGTATTGGAAGAACGGAGAATTGAACTGATGTTCGAGGCTCAAAGGCGTTGGGATATTTTCAGGAATGGACTGACCCTTGACCGTAATTACCCTGGAATACACACTTCAGGAAAAGCTCTTCTAAGCATTCCGGCAACACATCCGAGAGTTGTTTTCTTTATTCCTGAATCACAAATGCTTGTACAATCAAATCTGGTACAGAATCCATAGAGAGTATCCCTGTATAGGAACAAAAGAGTCATATTCCTGATAATGATGACCTTATTACTGAATCAACCTTTCGACTTATATCCGGCGAGGAAATTAAGCGAAAGGTTGATTTTACCATAAAACTATCTGGAATAGTAAATTGGATTAGAAGTTTTGGAATTCAAATAGTTAGTCGTGTTTTTTGCATGGTCAGAGTTTGTTTTATGGCATTCTGAAGGATTGGATACTCCTTTCCGGTTCCTGCTTTAAGATTATGTGTTATATTTAGGCCTGAATTTTAATTTTAATCAATCCAGTCAAACATGAAACTACAATCCTTTCTCTGGATATTTTTATCCACTACATTGTTGTCGTGTAAACAAACGCCGCCGACCGAATATCAGATCATTCCTGAACCGCAGGCAATTGTTTATGCATCAGGTTCGCTAAACCTTAGTGAATCCGTTAAAATAGCTTTTCCCCAAGAGGTTGTTAAAGAAGGCGAGTTGCTGAAAGAATATCTTCTCGCTGATTTGGGCATGAATGCCCAGACGACCGAAGACGGCAGCGGTGCGGATATTACACTGCAACTGAATCCTGAAGTAAAAAGCGCAAATTCGGAAGGGTACAATCTGGAAGTGAGCAAGAAGCAGGTTATTATCTCTTCAGCCTCTAATGCCGGAATTTTTAACGGCATCCAGACTTTACGCCAGATTATACAGAAAAAAGAAGGCGGATTCATCGTTCAGCGTGGTACCATTACCGATGCCCCAGCCTTTAGCTGGCGTTCGTTTATGCTCGATGAAGGTCGGCATTTTAAAGGGAAACAGGTTGTCAAACAGTTGCTTGATGAAATGGCGCTGTTAAAAATGAACGTTTTTCAATGGCATCTGACCGAAGATCAGGGGTGGCGCATTGAAATCAAGAAATATCCGAAACTAACCGAAGTCGGTTCATACCGCGATTCTACTGAAATTAACAACTTTGGAAGTAATCTGTTTGACGGGAAACCGCACAGTGGTTTTTACACTCAGGATGACATTCGTGAGCTGGTAGCTTATGCAGCAGATCGTCATATCCTGGTTGTTCCTGAAATTGAAATGCCCGGCCACTCGAGTGCTGCCATTGCTGCCTATCCGTGGCTCGGAACTACCGGAAAACAAATTAAAGTTCCCTGTAAGTTCGGTGTTCAGTACGATATTTATAATGTAACCGATCCCAAAGTGATTGCTTTTTTTAACGATGTCATTGATGAGGTGATCGCTCTTTTCCCGTCTCAGGTTATTCATATCGGAGGAGACGAGGTTCGTTACGATCAGTGGAATGCTTCTGCCCAGGTAAAATCGTTCATGGCCAAAAACGGACTTAAAACACCGGCTGAATTACAAGTGTTTTTTACCAATGACATTTCGAATATGCTGCGTGGCAAAAACAAAAGGATGATGGGCTGGAATGACATCACCGGAGATAAATTGCATGAATATCAGTCGGATGCCGATACCAAGGAGGTTAGCCAGAAACTGGCTGACGGCACCATTGTCCAGTTTTGGAAGGGAGATTCAACCTTAATACTGAATACTATTCAAAAAGGATACGACATTGTAAACTCATACCACGAGTATACTTATCTGGATTACAGTTATAAATCAATTCCTTTGGCTAAAGCCTATTCATTTAATCCGATTCCGAAAGGTCTGCCTCAGGAGTTGCAGGGCAAAGTTTTGGGTTTGGGCTGCCAGATGTGGGGAGAATTTATTCCGACAGTTGAAAGCATGAACTTAAAGGTATATCCGCGTATTGCTGCTTATGCCGAATGCGGCTGGACTTCTCCGGACAAGAAAAACTATGAGCGGTTTCAGAAATCATTGCCTTATTTCCTGAATCGGTGGAAAGCCGAAGGCATCGTTTATGGTCCTCTGGATTAATCCGAAAGTTTTTAATTTTCCTTACCATACTTGCTGCCTGTATTCTCGTCCAGAGATGCAGGCAGCTTTTTTTTGCATACGACTGCGTATCTGAAGATTGGGTGCCTGCAAAATCAATTTCCGGAGGAGATGAGTGCTGAAGCGCCAGCATTCTTTTAAGCCGAAAGTCTGGTTGAGCGATTTATATCAATAGTTGAAAATTCTTTTTTTTGTATTATTGCCCGCTGTTAAACGCGGGATGCCTCAGAAAACAAGATACGGTTCATAAAACGAGTTTAACAGGGAATGAGAATAAACTAAACATTAATCATATAAATGAGAAAAACAGCTTTAACATTGATGGTGATAATGAGCGTATTGTCATCGGTATTCGCACAGCAGATTCCTGCAGAATTACTAACTCCGGAAATAGTTTCATTAGGACGTATG
>JAEUSS010000370.1 GCA_016788685.1 Prolixibacteraceae bacterium
ACATGTTCCCTAAATTATCCTGAGTAATGGAACTCACCCGGTTGTTACTCAGCCCCTGTTCTGTTTGGTAGTTGTTAAAGTATTTTCCGTCGAAGGAAGAGACGCCCCCGTTTGCCATCCCGATCCATATCAGTCCGTTCCGGTCTTTAAACAGAATGCCGATGTAGTTAGTTGACAGTCCTTCCTTTTCGGTATAATTGGCAAACGATTTTCCGTCAAAGATTGAAAAACCGCCGCCACTGGTTGCAATCCAGAGATTTCCCAGCTCATCCTGAAGGAATGACCGGACATCGTTGTAGCATAAGCCTTCTTTGGGTGTATAAACGGTGAAGCTTTTTCCGTCAAATTTAACTGCACCTCCTCCGGTACCAAACCACATGTTGCCGTTATGATCTTCGAAGATACAATTGACGGTGTTGTCAGGAAGTCCTTCTTCTTTGGTGAAGTTAGTCATAAATCTTCCGTCGAAACGGGTAACGCCACCGCCGAAAGTGCCTATCCAGATGTTCTGTTTAGTATCCTGAAATGCGGACAGGGTAAGGTTGCTGTTAAGGCCCTGGTTGGTGGTGTAGTGCGAGAAATTTTTCCCGTCAAACCGGGTTACTCCTTCATCGCTGCAAAACCAGATGTTACCCAGTGTATCCTGTCCGATATTTCTGATTTGATCATGTTTCAGTCCCTGAAGTTTGTTGTAGCTGCTGAAGTTCTGTGGATTAATATCTTTGGTATATGCGTCTTTGGCAACAACTACATCTGGTTTTTGTCCCAGGAATGGTTTTTCGATGGCCGGGTTTACCTTCGGAAAACTAAACTTACCCTCGCCGGGAGTACAAATAGCAGGAGCACCTGCCAGAATGTGTCTGGGGGGCTCGGCGGCAATAACATTGGTTTTGGTTTTTATCTCCGGCTGATTTTTGATGAGCACTTGTTTAGGTACTTTTGCCTTTACCGGCACAGGTATCCGAATGCTGTCTTTGGGGACGATGTAGCCGTTTGCTTCAATAACGGCCGGAATATGTGTAGGTTCATTGATCTCATTAGTTCTGGAAGAACAATTGGTGAGCAGTACAAATAGCACCAAAAATGAAGCCTTGAAAATGACTCTGAAGAGAGTCTCCGGATAAAGATTCAAGTTCTTTTTCTTAGTTCTCATTCCCGACGGATAAAATATTTTCCTGAAGTGCAGGAGTATATGGTATTTGGAAGCTGATCTCTGTGCCTTTCCCGGGTTCTGATTCAAGCTGAATACTTCCTCCAAGCAGTTCAATGTAAGCTTTTGATATGGTTAATCCAAGCCCTGCTCCCTCATATTTTCTGTTCATTGCGCAATTTCCTTGCCTGAACCTCTCAAAGATTATATTCCGCTGATCGTCGGGTATGCCAATTCCGGTATCTTTTACAAAGAAATTAAGCGAAGCATCAGTTAGCCGATAACCGAATTCAACTCGTCCGCTGGAAGTAAATTTGAAGGCATTCTTTATCAGGTTCGATAAAATCTGATAGAGCTTGAGGCTGTCTGTCCTGACCAGGCATTTTGTGCCGGATAATCCGGAGGTATACTTCAGTTCCAGTCCTTTACTTTTGAACTCGGGGTTAAAGAATCTGAAGAGTTCTTCTTCCAGCAAGTTCAGGTTTGTCGTTGAAATATTCAGCATTATTTGGTTGGCTTCGATTTTTGATATGTCAATCAGATCGTTAATAATGTTGAGCATCCGTTGACCGCTTTTCTCGATGATATCGATGAATTCTTGCTGGTTCCCGACTGATAAATCCGGACTTTTCAGTAGTTCTGCAAAGCCAAGTATCCCGTTCATCGGAGTTCGTATTTCGTGGCTGATGTTCGCCAGGAAAGCTGATTTTAGCCGGTCACTTTCTTCCGCTTTTTCTTTGGCTTTGATTAGTTCTTCTTCCGTTTTCTTCTTTTCTGTAATGTCTTCGGCAATCGCAACATAGTGGGTTATTTGTCCTTTGTTGTTCAGTATCGGCGAGATTGATTTGTTGGCCCAGTATGTTTTTCCGGCTTTATTTCTATTGATAAGAGCGCCCTTCCAAATCTTTCCGGAAGTGATTGTAGCCCATAAACCGGTGTAAAAATCGGGAGGCATTTCTCCTGATTTCAGTATTCTCGGATTATTGCCGATTGCTTCGTGTGGTTCATAACCTGAAATCTCGGTGAACCTCGGATTAATGTATTCGATAACCCCATCGGCATCGGTGATGACAATGGATGCCGGGTTTTGCTCAACAGCCTGAGATAGTTTTTTTAGTTCATCTTCGGCCAGTTTGCGTTCGGTTATATTTTCAATATAGCCCTCCAGGTATTGGAGCTCTCCGTTTCTGCTATAGGCAAATCTTCTGCGCTCCCAAACCCAGCATATTTCTCCCGAAGCCTTTCGGATGGGGTACTCCGCTTCGAAAATTGATTTTTCGGCTATTGTTTGTTGCCATTCTTTTTTGATTGATTGCCGGTATTCGGGCAAGATTAAGTCAATAAAAACAATGGGTTTATCTTTTGTAAACTCTCCAGGGCGGTAGCCCGTAACGGAGAAGCAGGCTTCGCTCACAAATATCATACTGTAATTGGGCTCAGATGAGCATCGGTATACCATTCCGGGGAGGTTGCTGATCAGATTTGTCAGAACCAAATCATTTTCCTGCAGGTCTTTTTGCGCTTTTTCTCTTTGCGCGATTTCTTTTTCCAACAGCATATTTCTGCGGACATTTCGTCTGAATAAAAGGACCAGAAATAAGATAAAGATAACCAGGAAACAGGATTCTGAAACTTCAAATAGAATCCGGTTTTTCCATTCGCCGGCATTGTAGTCCATTCCCAAAGCGGCGATCATTTGTCCGGTTTCTTCGTCCATAACCGGAACCTGAACACTTACCCAGGTACCCCACTGGTCTGTCACCGGTTTGGTGACCAGCGCTTTATTTTCATAGAATAATCTTCGGTCGTCCGGGGCTTTGGGATCAAACGTTAGTCCCATGTTTTGTCCGGTATGTGAATAGTCGGGAGATGATTCTGGTTCCGAATCAGCCAAAAAGTAAAATTTGTCGTTTCGCAAAATGTACACATAGGCAAATTTTGCATTGGGATTGACTTCAATAACTTTGCGGATGGATTTTCTTAAGTGGTCGAAGGCGTGCTCTTCAAGGTTTTTAGGGTCTTCAGGAAGTGAGTCGAGCTCTTCTTTCGGCAAGCTGGCTTCAATGGAGAGGGCATTTTGCAGAACCATGTTAATGTTCTGGTCGTTGATATCGTTCCAAATAAATAAAACATACATCAAACCTGAAGCTATTATTACAAGGAAGATAGCTGTTTCTTTCACCCACGAAACTTTGTAAAATTTCTTTCCGGTCATAAAAGGCAGTGTGTCCAAAAGTTAAATTTGTTACTGTTCTTCATGCATCTCCGATCTTCTGGTAAAAACAGAATTCAATCATACAGCAACAATTGAAACTGAAGGGAACCTGCAACGAAGAAGGGCTCAAAAGTATAACTTTTCAAGATAAACGAATGAGCAAATCTGTAGGTTCGCTCTTCAATGTTAAGCTTTCCTTTTATTTTTAGTGTGTTTTGTGTAAGTTGTTGTTTTATTGTAAAATAGGCAGTGCTTCTAATCATTCTAAAAGTAAAAAAACACACACAATATGGCCTTGCCGGGAGTTACTGTTGTACTCTGCACATAAAGTCAGGTAAGTGCGGAATTTGGGAAACGAGATGATACTTTTTCATGATCAGGATAACCTCAGGGAAGGCAGAGGAGTTTTAAAAAAAAAGCCGTGCTCCGAAAGAGGCAACGGCTTTTGAGTTGTTTTCGGGTTGATCTTATTTTTTCCAGAGATGTTCCATTTCTTCCAGCGTTTTTCCTTTGGTTTCAGGAACTATTTTCCAGACGAAAACAAAAGAGAGAAGGCTCATCAGTCCATAAAAGCTATACGTCATCCCGCCACTGAATTCCATCATTGCCGGATAGGTTGACGAAATGAAGTAGTTGGCTGCCCATTGGGCTGCAACTGCAATGGCAATGGCTCGTCCTCTGATTTTGTTCGGAAAAATTTCGGATATCAATACCCAGCATATCGGTCCCCATGACATCATGAATGATGCCGTGTAGATGATGATGAATATCAAAGTACTGATTCCGATTACTTCCATAAAAGCCAGTGTTCCTATAGCAAACATTCCGATAGCCATACCAACAGAACCAATCATCAGCAGAATTTTCCGGCCATATTTGTCAACGGTAAGGATGGCAATAACCGTAAAAATCACGTTTATCAGCCCCATCACTACGGTTTGAAGCATTGATGAGTCTTTGGCCGCCCCCATACTCTCGAAGATACGCGGGGCATAGTATAAGGCCACATTAATTCCTACAAATTGTTGAAATACAGAAAGAAGAATTCCAATGGTGATAACAAGCTTTCCGTAGGCAAACAGCTTTTCGGAAGTTGCTTCGACTGATTTTTTGATGTCGGCCATAATGAGCTTGGCCTGCTGCGCGCCGTTAATCTTGGTCAGAACCCGCAGAGCCTTGTGATCTTGATTGGTCAGTGCCAGGTAGCGCGGAGTTTCAGGAACAAAGAACAGCAGAATACCGAAAATGCCGGCCGGAACAGCTTCAGAAACAAACATCAGTCTCCAGCCAGTGGTGTTAATGAATTCGAGACTTTCGCCTCGCGCAATGAAATAGTTGGTAAAGTAGACGACCAGCATTCCGAAAATAATTGCAAATTGGTTGATTGAAACCAAACGGCCACGGATGTCGGCAGGTGCCACTTCTCCGATGTACATCGGGCAAATGGCCGAGGCCAATCCTACGCCAACTCCGCCGATGATGCGGTAGAAATTGAACATGTACAGCAAGCCCATGCCGGGTTCTCCGCGTTTAAAGAACAGAAATTCGGGAAACCCGGAGCCCAGGGCCGACAGGAAGAACAAGACTGCAGCCAGCATCAGCGACTTCTTTCGCCCCAATTTTTTTGCAAGCAAGCCCGAAATTAATCCTCCGATGATGCATCCGATCAACGCGCTCGAAATGGTTGCTCCATGAGCGAGCGATCCGAGCCCCAAAGGTGTGATGAGATAGGCCTGAACCGATTTTTCGGCTCCTGAAATGACAGCGGTGTCATAGCCAAACAGGAGTCCTCCCAGCGTTGCTATTAAGGTAATCCCTGCAATGTATAACGTATTTCGCTCTTTCATCAGGTTAGATGTAGCAATTGATCAGTTGTTCGAGCATTTCCTGTTTGCCGCTGATTTGTTTAGGTTCGCCGGCTTCTTTGGCATAGTTATACAAATCCGTCAGGCTCAGTTTGCCTTTGTCGAATTCGGCACCTTTGCCCGAATCGAACGAGGCATAACGGGCGGCTCTTAGTTTCAGATAATCTGAATTTTTCAGCAATTTATCGGCAATAACCAATGAGCGGGCAAACGTGTCCATTCCTGAAATGTGAGCGATGAAAATATCTTCCGGGTCGGTTGAGTTCCGGCGGATTTTGGCATCAAAGTTAATACCTCCGTTAGTAAAACCGCCTGCCTGAATAATCTCGGTCATGGCCTCGGTTACTTCGTAGATGTTGGTCGGGAACTCGTCGGTATCCCAGCCATTCTGGTAATCGCCCTTGTTGGCATCAATCGAGCCCAGCATATTGGCATCGCGGGCAAAACGCAACTCGTGAGCGAAAGAGTGTCCGGCTAAAGTGGCATGATTGACCTCAATATTTATTTTGAAATCGTTTTCCAGACCGTGAGCTTTCAGAAATCCGATGACGGTTTGCGTATCAAAGTCGTACTGGTGTTTCATGGGTTCCATCGGTTTGGGCTCGATCAGAAAGGTTCCTTTAAAACCCAGCGCACGGGCATGATTGCGTGCTGTTGTAAGAAATATGGCCATGTGTTCCAGCTCGCGTTTGGTGTCGGTGTTGTGGAGGCTCATGTAGCCTTCGCGTCCGCCCCAGAAAACGTAATTGGCTCCTCCCAGAGCAATGGTCGCTTCCATCGCATTTTTTACCTGAACTGCGGCATTGGCAACCACATTAAAATCCGGGTTGGTCGAAGCTCCGTTCATGTATCGCGGATCGCTGAATACATTGGCGGTTCCCCATAATAATCTGATCCCCGTAGCTTCCTGACGTTCTTTCGCAAAGCCGATCATGTTTGTCAGCCGTTTTTCTATTTCGAAAACCGAACCGCCACCTACCAGATCGGTATCGTGAAAACAGTAAAACGGAGCTCCTATTTTGCTGATAAACTCAAAGGCAGCATCCATTTTTTCTTTGGCGGCGGTCATCGGATCGGAAGCGCCTGCCCACGGGAAGATCCGGGTGCCGGGACCAAACGGGTCTCCGCCATCGCCACAGAACGTGTGCCAGTAAGCTACCGCGAACCGGAGGTATTCTTTCATGGTTTTGCCCGATACGAGCTGATTGGCATCATAGTATTTAAAAGCCAATGGATTTCTCGATTGAGGTCCCTCATATTGAATCTGATCAATACCGGGGAAATACGTTTTGTTCCCTTTAAATGCAGTCATGATATTTTTGTTTTTACGAATGGTTACAGCGTTTTTTCCAGCTGATTTTTCCAAATCAGATAAGCGTCTTCATAGGCGTTCTTTCTGTCGGCATCCGGAGAGATGGTATCCAGCTTTTTCAGGCTGGCGAAGGCTTCCCGGGGTGAAGCGTAATAGCCCGATCCGATTCCGGCACCGCGGGCAGCGCCAACTGATCCGTCGGTGTTGTACAACTCGATGGTTGCTCCTGAAACTCCGGCCAGTGTTTCCCGAAAGACCGGGCTGAGGAACATGTTGGCCTTTCCGGCCCGGATAACCCGGGGCCTGATGCCAATCTTTTCCATGATATCCATACCATACCTGAATGAAAAGGCAATTCCTTCCTGGGCCGCACGGAAAAGATGTGCTTCGGTGTGAGTATTGAACCCCAGTCCGGAGATTTGTGCACCGATGTTTTTATTCCGGAGAACCCGTTCTGCACCGTTCCCGAAAGGCAGAATATTCAGGCCTTCTGACCCGATTGGCACAGAGGCAGCTTTTTGGTTCATTTCGTCGTAAGAGAATGCCTTGTTACCTACATACTGGTTCAGCCACGAATTCAGGATGCCCGTTCCGTTGATGCAAAGTAGTACTCCCAATCGGGTGGTATCGGCCGAGTGGTTCACGTGTGCAAATGTATTTACCCGTGAGTACGGGTCGTACTTGATTTCGCCGCTCACTCCGTAAACAACGCCTGAAGTTCCGGCAGTGGCGGCAATTTCTCCGGGGTTAAACACATTCAGCGAGAGCGCATTGTTGGGCTGGTCGCCGGCGCGATAGCTGATTTTAGTACCTTCAGCCAAACCGGTTTCCGCGGCAGCCTGCGCCCCGACTATGCTTTGAACCGAAAATGTGGGTGTAATTCCGGGAATGAGCGATTTGTTGAATCCGTAGTAATCCAATAATAGGTCGGCAACGGCGTTTTCTTTGAAATTCCAGAGCATACCTTCCGACAGGTTTCCGGCAGTGGTCTTTATTTCTCCTGAAAGTTTCATGGCAATGTAGTCGCCGGGGAGCATAATCTTGTCAATTTGGGCGTACACGTCCGGCTCGTTATCTTTCACCCATTTAAGTTTCGATGCCGTAAAGTTCCCCGGAGAATTTAGCAGGTTGGAGAGGCATTTTTCTTCGCCGATTCCGGCAAAAGCGCGGTCGCCGATTCCGGTGGCTCTGGAGTCGCACCAAATGATTGAAGGGCGCAAGACCATCTGGTTTTTGTCAACGGCAACCAACCCATGCATCTGGTGTGAAATCCCGATGGAGTCGATTGCTTTCGGATCAATTTTCGATTGGGCCAGAACATCAGTGAGGGCCAGTTTCAGGTTGTTCCACCAAAGTTCAGGTTCCTGTTCGGCCCATCCTGACCGGGCGGCCGTGATTTTCATTTCTTGTTTCGGATAGAAAGCCGAGGCTGCACAAGCGCCGGTTTCTCCGTTAATCAGCGATGCCTTGACAGATGAGCTTCCGATATCAAAACCTAATAAATACATATTTATCACGATTTAGGTCTGTTGTTTAAGTTTACCCGGAAATCCGGGAGGCGTTCGGATTTTTATTTATCCGGATTAATCCGTTCTGTTCTGGTATGTAGACAAAACTAAGCCTTGGGAAGCCATTCTCAAAAAAAGAGCTGCTGTTTTAAAACATTAATCAGAGAGATTTCCGGACAGTCAGTTTACTGGGGATAATCAGATTGGTCTTTTCGCCGGTAACCACAAACTCGGCAATTTTTTTTCCCATCAGCTCAAAATCGGTCGAAATGACGGTGATTCCATCTTTTACATATTTTTTCATCGGAGTCTCGTTATACGAAATGACACCCACGTCTACTCCCGGAATAAGGTTTTTCTGTTCGCATTGATCCAGAAATTTGGCTAAAGTCCGGTCACTTACAAGTAAATAAAGCTCACCTTTCCGGATGTCAAATTTTTTGAAGTCATACAAAGTGCTGTGGGTAATCTGATGATCGGTACAAAACTTTCCGAAGTAACTGATTGAAACTTTGGGATGGTAAGTAAATGAAGGGTACAGGTATATGAATTTCTCGTATTTACGGATAAGGTCGATTCCGCTTTCGAGCGAATCGTACAGGGCCTGACCAAAATCCTGGTAAATGGCAGAGGTGTCTTCCTGGGCATTTACGTTCCAGTCGATTACCAACAGTTTATTCGCCGGAATTTGGCTGGTAATTTCAGGAACACGCTCGTGATCAAAATTCATGATGATATACTTGGTGTATTTGCCAAGGCTTTCCTTGATTATTTTCTCAAAGTCGTCAATGTGGTAATGGTGAAAATGCAGGTCGACAGCAATGGTTTCGGGGAGGTTGTCGAGGAATGAGCCATACAGAACCTCCTTGTAGGCCTTGAAGGTATCCAGAAAAAGGAATACTTTGGTGACCGCTTTGGCCACAAAGTAACCCCGGTTAGGAACAGACTCGATGATACCACGCTTTTTAAGTTCGGCATAGGCTTTAAAAACCGTGTCGCGCGAGAGTTTACTTTCTTTGCAAATTTGGTTTACCGAAGGTAAAGTATCACCTGTCTGCAACAGATTTTTGCTGATTGCTTCATTAATTGAATCAACAAGTTGCTGAAACTTGAGTAAGTTGGATAACGGATTTACCGCGAAATGAAATTTGCTTTCCATATGGAATTTAAAAGGTGGTCTGTTCTGGTATGCAAACATACATAAATGAGCTGAGAAGACCAAAGGAAAATCTTTCGCCTGCCGGAAGCAGGCCTCACACCTTTGTGTTGCACCGCATGCCCAAAGAGCATGGGGCGGAATAAATTCTGAATAGTGAACAATTTTTTTACATTTGCATGTATGCGAATCATCCAGGGGATACATGAAAAAGATTTGATTGTTCGCCTCAATGAAGGTGATCAGACGGCTTTTGAACTGCTGTTTCATTATTATTATCCCGGCTTGGTTGTGTATTCTTCTCAATTTACAACCGACCGGGCAGAAGCTGAAGAAATTGTTCAGGATTTTTTTGTCCGGCTTTGGCAGAGGCACGGGAAGATCGTGCATACCGATTCTCTTAAAAGCTATCTTTTCTCATCAGTCAGAAATGGCAGCCTGAATTTTCTGAAGCATAAAAAAGTTG
>JAEUSS010000445.1 GCA_016788685.1 Prolixibacteraceae bacterium
ATTTCGAGCTCAAGCCGATTGTCGTTAACAGCAAATTTTGTTTCTGTTGCAGCAGTCCACTCCAAGCGATTGCCCACATTCTATTCAACCATCACTTTGCTGCACTTCGGACTGAGCCGATTGACAATAAAATCGTAACCATTCCAGCCGGTTGATTTGTCTCGGTCGGCATCAATAAAAAGCATCATCCAGTTGCGGTCGGTTTGCGGGCTGAGCAATTCTGCAGTTTCCGCATAGAAATACACCTTTTCGGCATCTCGCGCCACTTTAGCGCCAACGATATCGTTTCGCCCTGTGGCGTTTTTATAATACTGATCATAGCGTCCGCGATGGTCGCGGTGCATGGTGTTCCCTTTGTAGTGTTTGTATGACGGTGTGACTTCGGCCCATCCGTCAGCTTTCCCGATTTTGATTGTTTTAGCTGCCGAAATTTTTTCCGGAGCAGTCATTCCTTTAAATTTCCGAACCTGATCGATCAACTGAAGGTAATACACATCGCCTTTGTCGCCCCAGCCTTTGTTGGGTTCAATGTCGCGGCTGCGCTCCCAGTCGAACTGATCGACAAAAGAAAATGGTTTTCCGGTCCAACCATGCTCAGGAAGCCATTGCCCCGCAATAAATTCATTCCATCCGGTTACAAAAACCAGCTCCGGATCAAGTTCAAAGGCACGATCCCATTGCTCCATAAAATTCCATCCGTAGAGGTAACCGTCAATTCGGGGGTCGAAACCGTTTCTTTTCGTGAAACTACGCCCATAAGATCCGGGCAGGTTGAATGCGCTGCAATGTCCGTTGGTTTCGGGACTTGCATTCTGTGCGATACCCACAGTAACCTGTTCAAATTTTCCGTTGGCGCCTTTCACGTAACCATGCTGCGGGTAGTTTTCGAGCCACCCCCACTGGTCATTCCGTTTCGGACCATCCACATAGTCAGGCTGCCCCGGACGGAAAGTGAAAAAAGCTGCAATCTCACGGTCTTCTGCTGAATCGGTTAAATTATCCGGATAACCCATGATGCAGGGTTTTCCTTTCCAGAAAAACCACAGGTTTTTATAGCGGCCGGGTTTATACACATCGCGGTATAGCTGACGGAGCGAAACTAACGAATGAGGCGCCGGGCCGAAAGGAAGCATGTACGCGATTTTAGGTACATTCACCCCGTCCTTTTGTGCCTGATCCCAGGTTTTCATGAGCGCTTCGTACGAATCCTGCCAGGTGAGGCTTCCGTTGGTACAATCAAAAAAGACAGCATCAACACCGGAATCGGCCAGCATTTCGGAATGTTTGCGCAACACCCAGGGGTCGGTGGTTTTATAATAGCCCAGCAAAGGTTGTTCCCAGAAGAAAAAGCCCGGTTGTTTGGTTCCCCATGCCGGATGATGATAATCTTTCATCGCTTCGGGATATTTTCTTACTATTTCAGTAATGTTTTTTACCTGGTAAGTTGTATCATCGTTTCCCTGATGCCAGGTCCAGTAAAACATGGCGATGAACTTGTCTTTCTTTTTGTCTCCGGCGTCGCGGTATTCGCGCACTTTTCGCCCCAGAGCATCGGTTGCAGCCCACTGGTCGCTGACTACAGGCTGAGCCATAGATTGCCCAAAGCAGAAACAAAAAATTATTGCTGCAGCTATTGATTTCAACAGGTTTTTCTTAATCATAGTCGTTATTTTTAGTTGGTTTTATTTTACCGTAATAAAGCTCATTTCTCAGCACATCGTTGATATTACTGAACAGAATGAACGACTTCACTCCAATTATTAATTCCGATGATTGATTTATATGGTTCAAAAACCGTATCTTCCTGATCGGTATCAGCAGCCTGATACACATACCAGACCGGTTTTTTTCCGCCCGGATCAGCAGAATCGTCAGGGAAACGGCGCAAGCCGATTCGCAAACCATCTTCCAGCCGATTGTCAATCCAATTGTGCCACTGGAAAGCATCGATTCCATCAAGTACTTTTAACTTTTTCCAGGTATAGGCAAAACCTGCCGCCTGCTCCTTCAGATCCTGATCGCCGTAGGTCTTCGAGTTGGTTCCATTTTCCGAAAGCCAAAGGGTTCGTTTGATGGTACCTTTATATTTGTTCTCAGGCTTCTTGATCCAGGCATTCAGTACTTCCAGGTTTTTAAAGGTAACCAGTGATGTATTCTGGCTAAATGTGGCCTTCGTATCATTCCATGTTTTGGGCTCAAACAGGTTTTCAGGATAAGGATGATAAGCCACGGCCCATTGAAAATCGCCTTCGGCATCGCAATAATCCTGCAACGCTTTCAGCATATCTCTTGTAGCGTAATATTTCGATCCTACTGCTGCTGCCCATGAGTGGGTATACGAAGCGAATACTTCGCTGTTCCCATCATATTTGCGGGCGATGTTATAACACAGCCTCATCGATTTAATGTAAGTATCCATGTATACCAGCATGGGTTTTTCGCCCATATTTGTCCAGGAAAGCCCGGCGTCCACCTCATTGTGCATGATCCAGTGATGAATACGACCATAGCTGTTGTCGTTCCGGCAATAGCGGGTTGCCAAGAAATCGAGCGCCGCCGAATAACAATTAAAACTTGCTGGAGTAGTCATATTAGGCATGGTATAAATTCCTTGGGAAGTATAATCCGGATGCTGCAGCAATTTCCCGATTTCAGGATCGGCACATTGCGAAGCCTTTTGAACCAGAATGATGGCTGCAACTACGATCTTTTTTGATTGAGCGGTACGCAAAGTTTGATCAAGAGCTTCAACCCTGGTTTTATCAAAATAATAGGTTCTGTCTCCATAGGTGTGTTCGATGGCATTTGCCCGCGGATTCAGGTACATGAATTCTGTAAACGCAACATTGACCGTTGCGCTGGAAATATGCAGATCATCCAGGTCTGTCTGAAATCCGCGCCCTGCTGAATAACCTCCCAACCCTTTTCTTCCTGTAGGTTTTTGGACAGGCAGATTCTGAACGGATACAATCTGATCGGCATACCGGGCATGCGCAACAACTTCATCGGAGGAAGTTCCGATTCTGACAATCACCCATTTGGATAAACCACGGTCGTATTTGAAACCGTTTCTAACGACAAACCGATCTAAATCAATTGAGAATGAAGAACTATTCAGTGCAGTTACATGCTGAAATTTGACGATCTGAGTCAGGTGGTCTGAGGGCATAACTTCACCCAGGCCATATGTTCCCTGGCCCGAATAACTTCCTTTGATCGTGATCGCCGAAGTTCCGGCTTTAACTTCTGTAATTTGGAAAGTGTAGTTTGCGTCCAAATATTTTCTGATGTTTGATTCCAGCAAAAGGTCGCTGGCAATTAACTCCTCGCGTGCCTTTGCCTGTGCCTCTTCTGAAGCATTCCGAGTCCGAAGCTGGATATTCCGGATCTGAATAACCACACCCGACTGGTTCCCAAAATCGAGACGCAGATAATTTCCGGGATTGCCCCAGTTGAACTTTTTAATATCAACCCCCAGATCAACCGAAAAAGTTTTCCATGAGGCCGATGCCGGAATTGTTCCGGTTTTCAGTGAACGATCCTCACTCACGGGAGCTGCAAAGAATACCTGCAGGCTACTTATAGCTTCTGTACTCTGATAATCAAAGGTAAAAACTACATTCCCGGAGGGATTTGCAACTAACAGCGGAACTAAAGACACATAAGGATCTTCACCCGTAGTTTTCAACTCATATTGACCGGAACCTTTGGCTGTTACCTGAAGCTGACTGGCCGAAGATGACTGAAAACTCAGATAGCTACTGATTACGACAGAAGGAGTCTGAGAAGCCGAATCATCTTTACACGACAGTAAGGAAATACTGGTTGCCAGAAACAAGCTTAAAATGATGGTTTTATATGTTACAGACTTCATTCGACTTAGTTTTTATTGCTGATTTTTATCTTTCAAACCTATTCTTTTTGTAATCAGGTAACTCCCGGCCTTCAATTCTTTGATCCAACAACCATCCTGGTAATCAGACTTACTGATGCTTATTCTTTTTGAGTTGCAAGTAATCTCCGCGAATTCGCCATTCTTTATCGCCGTTTTGAACACTGCCGTTGTTCCTTTGGGAACGGTAATCTCATAACTAATTTCTCCTGAATCTTTTTTCTGCCAGGCTGATTTAATGTAGCCAAATGGAGTTTTGTACGATGCTTTCACGTGAGTCAGTCCCTCCGGAGTTTGAGGATCAAGGATAAACTTCCGGAATCCAGGATACCTGCTGTGAGGACGTATCCCTCCGAGCCAACGGTAAAACCACTCCGAAACGCTTCCAAACATAGGATGACAGTTCGAGTAAGTGTTATCGCTCTCTTTCCAGGTTTCCCACAGAGTGGTAGCTCCGCGTTCGAGCATATAGCCCCACCCCGGGAACGCATTACTGTTTACAACATCAAAAGCTTCTTGCGTAAGTCCGTTTTGCGACATTGCTTCCAGAATATACTTGGTGCCAAAAATCCCGGTCGTAAAGTGACCATTCTCGCCTTTCCTGACAGAAGCAATCAACGAATCAACGGCGGCCAGCTTTTCGTTCTCCGGAATTACGCCCGAAAAAAGCAAGGCCGAGAACAAAGTTTGCTTGTTCATTTTCGCCTTTTCCTGCCCCGGTGTGTGCCAGAATGTTTCCAGTATTTTTTCTCTGATATTGTTTTCCAGCTCCGCAAATTTCTTCTCATTAACACGGTCGTTCATCAGTGAAGCAAATCGTTTCATCACCCCTGCAGCCTGCAGATAGTGAGTTGTTCCGGTTACCTGAACCGGAACAGGAATCATTGACTCATGATCGCCCAAGCCTTTATCGATGATCAGATCAGGATGCAGACGAGCCACTTTATCCATCCATTTCAGATCAAATTCATACATCTCCCGAATAATTTCATCGTCACCATAATACCGGTAAAGCTGATCCTGAAGAAAAAGAAAAGCAGACTCCCAGCTGATTCCACAATACTGAAGTCCAACAAACGGAGCTGTATCAATAAAAACTGAATCGTTGATGGCATCTGCCCAGTCATAGATTGTCTTCCGATAGAATCCGTACATGTCAAAGTTGGATATAAATGACTCTGATACGGCATTGATGTCGCCACCGTAGCCAAATTTCTCTCGAGCCGGACAATCAGACTGTACACTGACCAGGTTTGATTTAAATGTCCGTGTAGTTATTTCCTGAATTGAATTCAGCAAGTCAGAAGAAGATTCGAAATGATTACACTCTTCCACCTCAGAATTCAATGCCAGACCCAGAATATCAGAAACTTCAGGCTTATACTTCAAGCCTTTAATTTCCATGTACCGGAACGTGTGAAAGGTAAATTCAGGAGAAAACCAAACATCGCTGTCCTGCCCGAATACATAGGTATTGGTTTGCCAGGCAATGTCGGGTGCTCCCGGTCCGCCCACACCTTTGCTTTTAATCTGCCCGCAAACAACTGTCATCGGATTCAGGCTTCCGTCTTCATATATCCGTTCGCCAAACCGAAGTGTGACTGTATCTCCCGGATTTCCTTTCAGCCTGATTTTATAAATTCCGGCAAAATTGACACCCAGATCGGCCAGATAAACATTACCGGGAAGCAAAGATATTTTTACCGGTAAAAACTGTGCCGTGATCTTTACAGGCGGAAAAAAACGAGCTTGAAGCTTTCCGCCGGGAGATGGGAGAATGCATACATTCTTCCAGGCAGAGTCATCAAAACCAGCCAGATCCCATCCGGAAATTTCTTTTCGGGCATCGTACCATTCGCCCAGATAAACACTGTTCTTCAATACCGGACCGGGAGCAAATTTCCAGGTTTCATCCGTTGACAGCTCCTGTGTTCTTCCATCAGTATATTCTACAACCAGCCGGGCGGTAAACGACGGATTACCCGTTGGCATCGCATTCCGAAGATTCAGATATCCCCACATTTGCAATGGCAGCGGATTGTAGAAGCCATTTCCAAGTGTCACGCCCAAACAGTTGGCACCTTCGCTCAGACTGGCTGTCAGGTCGTATTCAGTAAAATATATCCGTTTACTGAAATCTGTCCAGGCCGGATCGAGGTAAATATCCCCGATTCGACTTCCGTTCAGCGTAGCCTTGTAATAGCCTGCGGCAGTAATGTAAAGGGTAGCTTTACGGATTCCGGTTGTGTCAACGGCAAATTCTTTCCGGAACAACGGAGCCGGATAAGTTCCGTACATCGATGAAACATCTGTCAAAACCGGCTGGTTATTGCTGATCCACTTATTTTGCGGCGGAATACCGGCCCCTCTGGCATCTAAGGCACAAACAGCATTACTAACACTGAAACAGACAATTAGCAGACAAAAAAGGTATTTTGATAATTTATTCACGTGCATACGGTTTAGTTGTTGATTTTGCAATTACATTCTGGCCTTCAGTTCTTCGAAAGTGATCACCAGCAAGCGTCCGATTGGTTTGCCGCTACGGTAACTAATCGCCCATATTTCAGATGAACCACGAGGAGTCTGGATAGGCTTGCCATTATATTTTGCTGAAAATTTGTCAGGGAAGGTGCAATCGAACGTGTAGTAAATATCCAGCCCTTTGATTTCAGGGGTAAAAGTGATCCGGAACTCACCTTTTTCTGTTTTTACCATTGCTATCTCCGGGTCATAAATGCTGGTAGAATAATTAACTTCAGCCTGATCGAAACGTAGAAAATGATCTTCCATCCGTGACACAAACTCATCCCAATTGCGTTTTCCTTTTGGAGACCAAAGCACTTCTGCAAGAATCAGAGCCCGCGGCCAGGTCATGTATTCCACCCGACGGTAATTCGGAATAAACTCAGTCCAAACATTACCTTGCCCACCTAAAATATAACCGGCTTCAACCCCTTCCGGGACTGGTTCAAACTCATAAACTCGTTTGGCACGCAGATAGCCGAAAGAAACTCGTTCGATGTTCTTTTCGCCCTGCAAATAGTCCAGGTAGCAAAATTGGGTGGGTGTCATAACCGAATGATGACCGGCTTTCGCTGCTGCAATAGCGCCTTCCATCCCGCGCCACGACATTACCGTCGCATCAGGTGCCAATCCTCCTTCCAGAATTTCGTCCCAGCCAATCAATTTCTTTCCCTTGGATTGAAGAATTTTACTGACCCGTTGTGTGAAATAGCTTTGTAGCTCGGGCAAATTTTTCAGGTTTTCTTCTTTCATTCGTTGCCGGCATTTCGGGCAGCCTTTCCAAAATTCTCGGTTGGCTTCATCGCCTCCAATGTGAATGTATTCGCCAGGAAACAACGAAGCCAGTTCTCCGAAAATGACATCCAGCATTTTGAAGTTATCTTCGTTGCCTACACAGAATACATTTTCACCAATGCCATTGCTGGTTCCGGCTGATACCGTTGTTGGCTTCCCCGAACACGAAATTTCAGGATAAGCTGCAATAGCCGCGCGGCTATGTGCAGGTACATCTACTTCAGGAACAATAGTTACAAAGCGAGCCGCAGCATATTCTACGATTTCGCGGATGACATTTTGTGTATAGAATCCTCCATATGTTGCAAGTTCACCGGATTCTTCAGGAATAAAATACACGGAACCATACCTTCCGGTACGTGCAACACTCCAAGCCCCCACACTGGTTAGTTTGGGATAGGCTTTAATTTCCACCCGCCAGCCGTTGTCGTCGGTCAGATGCCAATGGAAAACATTATACTTGTATTTCACCATCTGGTCGATGAAACGTTTTACCTCGTCTTTAGTAAAAAAATGACGGCTGACATCAAGCATCAGTCCTCGCCATCCAAATCGCGGATAATCGGTAATTTCTGTGCAGGGGATAGTTACAGAGCTGTTTTTAACAGGTGGAACCAGCTGCAAAAACGTTTGTGCACCATAAAATAATCCGGCGGGACTATTGGCTGATATAATTACATTCAGTGTAGAAACCCGAATCGAATACCCCTCTTTACCTAAACGGGAGTTGTCTGCATTATTCAGTCTAAGTTCGATGGATCTTTTAGCTTTATCGCTCGTAATTAGCAACTTATTTCCAGTCAGCGAAGCGAGTTGTCCGGCAAATATTTCAGCGGTCTCCCGGATCTCAGGATTCTCTGAAGGAATAATAACTTTTGTTTTTGACGTGAAGGAAAAAGTTCCTGGCAGATCTTTCCGCTCAACCGGCTGAGGAATAAGAGACTGGCGATTTTGTCCGAAAGCAGAGCTGCTGCTTATTGCGATCAGGAGAATACAGGCAAAAAGAAAGCTTATTTTGTTCATGGTAGCTAGATTAAGTTTTTATCTGATCTGGTATAATCCTTTAAAACTTATGTAATTTTTCTTTATTCCCAGAGAATCAATAAGCTCCCGAGTTTCGATAGTCTTCAGTATATGGGTGTTAAATCCTTTTCCGACGTCGTTGTTATAGACCCATGAGGGTGTCGGCCAGAAACAGGCTTTAAATTTAACAGTGCGGTAAAAATTTTTACTGGCGCCCTGTTGCCCGTGATGAGCAACCTGCAGGTAATCGCAATCAAGCTCCTTCCTGAAAGGACTGTTCAGCAAACGTTCGCTTTCTTCGCTGCCACAATCGCCAAGAAAAACCATTGATTTTGCCTGATCCCAAACCCTGATGA
>JAEUSS010000506.1 GCA_016788685.1 Prolixibacteraceae bacterium
TCGGCAACCGCATGACCACCACCGCCATGACGGAGACCTACGATCTGAAGCTCATCCGGAAAGAGATGTTCACGAAATACAGCGAGTTTGCCAGCTACATACTCGCGATGGCCAAAGCGACGAACACTCCCCGGTTCCTCACGGCGCTGAATCTGCTGAACACCGCACGAAAATATTACGACGACATGCTGGCCCGCCGCATCGCACTCAATGCCGAGCCCGAAAAACCTTCGCTAAACTAGTTTGTTGTTTTTTTTTGGTGGAAAAAAGAAACCCGTCGGTCTGAATTCAGATTGGCGGGTTTTGTGTTTTTAGGCGGCAGGTATACGTGGATTGCAAATCCGCAACTTAAAAGTGCCGATTACAAATCAGCACCGGCAGTTTTTTAGTCCATTGTGGTTTTGTATTTTTTTGAAAGTCTAATCATATCTTCTTTTACAGCCATTTTCTGTCCCATTATGTCCTCTATCACATTTCCTTCATGATCTAAAATCAACAGCGTTGGATATGATTTCACATTATACTTTTTAGCCAAAAGAATACCTTCTCCCTTTTCTGCATCATATTTTAGATTAATAAATGTGCTATTCATATATTTCCCAACTTCGTCATCAGTCAATACTGTTTGTGTGAATTTAAGACAAGGTCCACACCACCCCGTATAAAAGTCGATAAAAATGAGTTTGTTCTCAGTTTTAGCTTTAACCAAAACACTATTAAAATCCCCTTTTTCAAACTTTACGGCAGTCGGAATATTAAACCGGTCTCTCTGCTCTTCCGTATATGAAGTGAAGTTATAAGCAGCAATGAGAACAAATACACTTCCTCCAATACCTAAGATGTAAAAGGGAATTGAAATTTTTCTGTTTTTTACGAAGTTGAACAAAAAAGTAATGCTCAAAATAACCAGGGAGATAATTCCATATGGTTGCGGAATTTTCCAAATCAGATAAACTGAATACCCAAATAATAAAGTCAAAATAATATTCACGATTGTTTTCATATTCTCATGTTCAATGTGTTTAAAATTACCTCCACCTTAGGAAGCAAAACGCAAAGGCGGATTACGGGCGATTTTCTGTCAAGCCGAAATGCAGCCGGGCGGAAAGATGCCCACCGAAAACCACCGCTGCCGCGCTTGACGGCAGCTGAAGTTATGGGTTGTTATTATTAATTTGTCCATTTTCAAGTGTCACAATTATTGCTTTTGTACTATCATTTTCAAAACTTATTTTCGAATTGTCTAATGGAAATGGAACGGCATTTTCACCATCTTTGGAATTGTCAATATACAGCCAGTTTCCAAATTGAGGACTACTTTTGATAACATGATTCCACCTTAACCAAGAATTTATTGGTTTAACTCTCACCTGTCGATGCGAATAAATTGAACCACTTATTTCCAAGCTTTGAAATATGTATTGTTCTGATTTGTCTGTCGGATTAATTAGCATAGAAATGTCTGTCCAATTTTTGCATCTCAAACCACTTCTTTCTGGTATCGGAAAATTGTAAATCATAAGGAATGAAAAAACAATAACAGTCAAAATATTTGAAACATGAACAATCTTCTTGTGTCTGCCAACAGTCTTGATAAAGTGAAAATTCAAAATACATAAGCCAAGTCCAACAATTGAAATGATAAAAGGTATCAAATATGCCAGGAAACTGTCCGTAATTTCCAAAGGCAAGTCAACAAAAGCATAAGTCAATAAGAATACGATAATAATTGTCGGTTTCATTCGCGATTTTGCTTTTTATAATAACCCATAGTAAATCCCGGAAAGTTTATGGTACCGTTTTACTATTTCCCAGACACTAAAGCTAGCTAATTACCCCTGATTGGCAAGATAGCCCGAAAGAAAAATGCGGAAATTCAGGTCATCTTCCTGTCCGTTCACTGAAGTGAACGGCAAAGGATAGTACTTTGAACCGGAGATCCCGGAATTCGGAGAACAGATATGCTTGGCCGTCTTAGCTGACGGACAAAAAAAGCGCCCTCCGTTTCCGGAAGGCGCTTCAACACTACAAATCAATTGACACTCTATTGCAAGAACGAAATCAGCACACCGGCTGCGACAGCCGAACCAATTACGCCCGAAATATTACTCGACATACAATACTGCAAAATATGATTGGATGAATCATACTTCAACGCAATATCGTTCGCCACACGCGATGCCATCGGAACAGCGCTCAATCCGGTAGCGCCGCACAATGGATTGATCTTTTTCTTGACAAAAAGATTGGTGATTTTCACAAAAATAATTCCGCCAAAGATAGAGATGGCAAAGGCCAGAAAGCCGCCAACAACAATCATGATCGTTTTCAGATCGAGGAAAACATCTGCCGTCATGGTTGCCCCGACGGTCAGCCCGAGAAAGATGGTTGCGGTATTCAGGATCGACCCCGTTGCAGCCTCTGTCAAACGGGCAACATTAACTCCGATTTCTTTAATCAGGTTACCAAACAGCAACATCCCGAGAAGCGGAACTGACGAAGGAACAAAGATTGAAATCACAATTCCGAGTACAATCGGGAAAGCAATCTTTACCGCTTTCAGGTTTTTAATCTTCACGCTCGACGGATATTGTTTATCCATCTCTTTCATGTTAATCAAAAGTTCTTTATTGCTGCAGGTCAGTTTTACCACCAGCGGAATAATCACCGGCACCAAAGCCATGTACGAATAAGCCGCAATAGCAATCGGGCCCAGTAAGTGGGGAGCCAGTTTAATGGTTGTGTAAATGGCCGTAGGGCCATCGGCGCCACCGATAATTCCGAGCGAAGCAGCCTCTTTAGAAGTAAAGCCCAGCAAAATGGCCACTATGATCACTGTAAATATACCCAACTGGGCAGCAGCTCCGAAAAAAGCGAGCCTCAGATTGCGCAACATCGGACCAAAATCGGTCAAGGCCCCGATTCCCAT
>JAEUSS010000523.1 GCA_016788685.1 Prolixibacteraceae bacterium
AGCTGGTTACTAAGCTGCCGCAGATACTGGATCATCCAACGGAGCCTTCGTTGATTCACGGCGATTTGTGGTCGGGAAATTACCTGTTTACCGCGGGAGGTCCGGCACTGATTGATCCGGCCTGTTACTATGCCGACCGCGAAATGGAACTGGGAATGATGCAGCTGTTTGGAGGCTTTTCGTTGCTGGTGTGGCGTGCCTACCAGGACGAATTTCCACTTCCGGAAGGCTGGCAGAAGCGGATTCGGCTCTATCAGCTCTATCACCTGCTAAACCACCAATTGATGTTCGGTGGTTCGTACGGAAGTCAGGCGCTCGAAATTGCAAAAAGGTACGTCTGAACTGAAACCCGGTTAAAAACTGCATCAAAATGATTAAACTGATTGGCTACATTGTTTTGGGGATCTCGCTCGTCTTTTGGGGACTGATTCTGGTTGTCCCCTTTCTAGGATTTTCGGCAGGCCAAATAGCCGCAATAACCACAGGTTTGATCGTTGGCGGAGAAGTTACATTTTATCTTAGCCTGTTTTTGATAGGGAAAGATTTTCTGGTTAAAATCAGGAATAAATTCAGGTTTGGAAAATCAAAAACGAACAATTCCAAAAGTTAGATATACAGATAGAATTGTTAAAGTTCCACTAACCTGTTTTTTATGGCGTAAACTACGAGCTGTGCCGTGTTTTTGCTTTCGCTTTTTTCCAGAATATTGGCGCGGTGCTTGTCAACCGTTCGTTTGCTGATGAACAGCTTGTCGGCAATTTCCTGGTTGGATAGTCCCTGGCAGATCAGAATAAGTATTTCCATTTCGCGTTCCGACAGTTCGGCATGAAACTCTTTGCTTTTGGGTGCCGATTTCAGGCTGTTTACCAGGTTCTGAAGCAGTTCGGAGGAAAAGAATGAACCTCCGTCGTAAACCACGTCCAGAGCGGTTTTTACTTCTTTGATGTCGGAGTTTTTCAGCACAAAGCCTTTGACCCCGGCATCCACCATTTTGTAGTAATAATCTTCTTCACCATACATCGACAGGGTGATGATTTTCAGGTCGGGGTGTTTCTCATGGGCAAGTGTTGCAGCTTCAATTCCGTCCATGACGGGCATGTTGATGTCGAGCAAAACCAGATCTGGAACGTCTTTTTCAAGTAAATCGAGGAATTGCCTGCCATTGGCAGCTTCGCCGGCGACCTGGTAGTTTTCCATGTTGTTCAGCAAAATCCGCAGGCCATTCCGGAATAATGTATGGTCGTCAACAATGATTACTTTTCGTTTGGGGTGATTACTGGTCATGCATCAGTACTTTAATGGTTACAAGAGTTCCTTTTTTTTGTGTGCTTTCGATATTTATTTCTCCTTTCAGCGAATTGATGCGCGAATAGATGTTCGAGAATCCCATTCCGCTGCTGGCCGGTTGTTCAATGACTTTGTTCACGTCGAAACCTTTTCCGTCGTCTTTGTAAATGATGGTCAGGTATTCACCTTCTTTCACCAAAGATATGTTAATCTTTTTGGCTTGCGCGTGTTTGATGGTATTGTTTATCAATTCGCAGATGACCCGGTACAATACGACTTCCACATTGTTGTCAAAACGTTCGTCTTTCAGGTCAGTCAAAAGGTTTATCCGGATTGTTTTGGTGATGTTTATTTTGTTTGCAAAGTTGTTGATTGCCCTGACCAGACCGAAATTGTTCAGGATGTGCGGGCTAAGATTGTCCGAAATTTCTTTCAGGCTTTTGATGGCTTCGTTAATCACCAGTTCTGTGTTTTCGACTATTTCGCGCGAGGCTTCGTCATGTTTCATCTGGGCGAGCGACGAAACCGACATCTTAACGCTCGAAAGCAATGGTCCAAGCCCGTCGTGCAGGTCTTTGGCGAACCGCTTACGTTCTTTTTCTTCGGTCTGGATGATGGTATTCAGAAACATTTTTTCGGTCAGCCGCCTCGAATCTTCTACGCGTTTCATGTATTTAAAAATCTTTTGGATCATAAATACGCCGATGGCGAAAACCAGCGATGTGATAACACCTCCCCATACAAATATCTCGCGGTAATCCTGCGGTTTGATGTTGCTGATGTAAGGCAAAAACTCGACCAGACGCATGATAGCCATCAGGATAAAGCCCAGAGTGAGCAGCATCCACGACGAATTGAATTTGGTAACCCGGGTTAACCTGAGGGCAACGCCTACGGCAAAGAACTGCAGGATAATGGCAATAACGAAGAGTATTTTAAGGATCATAACCGGCTGATTTGGATGTACGCAAAGTTACATCCGAATAAAGCCTTTTCAAACCTTCAGGAGTGATAAAAATGATATTTTCTCCGGAAAAACAGCCGGCCGGATGTTTTGAGCAGCATCCGGCCGGTTATGGTGTGTGATTTATTCGCCGATAAAGAGACTTTTGCTGGAGTACTCCGGGTCGCAGGTCAGATTAACCTTTAATTTCCGCCATCCGTCTTCGTCGCCCGGGGTGGGGATGTGGGTTGCATGCACTTCGCAGCCATGCAGGTTTTTCAGTTGCTCCATCGCCATTTGTGCGGCCGGATTAAACAAAGCGCTGATGCTGAGTACAATCAGGGTTTCTTCCACATCAAGGCTGGCCATTTTGCCGTTGAGTATGTCTTTTTTCATGTGCGTTACCGAATTGATGATACTTTTGGGTAACAGGTACATGTTTTCAGGAAGTCCGGCCAGGTGTTTGGTCGCGTTCAGAATCAGGCTTGAAGACGCGTGAAGCAAAGGCGAGTTTTTCCCGGTAATAATGGTTCCGTCGTGCAGTTGAATAGCCGCTCCGCAAAAGAGTCCGGCATTTCCTTTGCCGTTTTCTTCGGCTTTTTTAGCCGCGTCTCTGGCCGGCAAAACAACTTTGCGGTCTTCCACTTTGGCCCCAATTTTATTCATGATGTCAATAATCCGGTCGAGGGTATCCTGTTCGGTTAAGCCCAGGGCATATTCTACCGCGCATCGGAGGTATCTCCGGACAATTTCCTGATGGGCTGCTTCTCCAATTGTGCTGTCGTTGGCAATCCCCGAACTGGCACGGTTGACGCCCATGTCGGTTGGCGATTGGTACATTGACTCTCCGCCGGTTATTTTTTCGATA
>JAEUSS010000542.1 GCA_016788685.1 Prolixibacteraceae bacterium
ATTCACGAATGCTTCTATCCATGGAGCAACTTCGTCAAATTTGCGCTCCATCGGGTAATACGGCCAATGATATGGCTTGAATGCTCTTTCAAGATGAGGCATCATCACCAGATGACGGCCATCTTCGGAACAAAGTGAAGCTACATTATAATCCGAACCGTTTGGATTTCCGGGATAAGCCACGTTGACATATTTCATCGGAATCTGATAGGCCGATTCGCTTTGTGGCAGACTGAATTTTCCTTCACCGTGTGCCACCCAAACGCCCAGTTTCATGCCGGCCATCGACTCCAGCATCACCGATTTGTTCGGAAGGATTTCTACACCAACAAAGCCTGATTCGAACTTATGTGATTCGTTGTGCAACATTTTGGGCTTTTCAGTTCGTTCCGGATAAACCAGCCCCAGTTCAACCATCAGCTGACAACCGTTGCAAACACCCAAGCTCAAGGTATCTTCGCGTTTGTAGAAATTGTCAAGAGCTTGTTTCGCCTTTTCGTTGTATTTAAATGCTCCAGCCCATCCTTTGGCTGAGCCCATTACGTCGGAATTAGAGAACCCGCCGACAAACACAATCACATTTACATCTTCCAGGTTTTCTCTTCCTGAAATCAGGTCGGTCATGTGCACATCTTTCACATCCATACCGGCCAAATACATGGCATAGGCCATTTCGCGATCGCCGTTCACCCCTTTTTCGCGGATGATGGCGGCTTTAACACCACTCGGCTGGCGGCGTTTCAGGTCGATGCCCAAATCGGCGGCTTTTCCGGTAAAACCTTTAAAGTCGTAATTCAGTTCGTTTTTCTTGTAGTTCCCGAAACGCTCCAACGCCTTTTTCTCGCCGGATTGTTTCCGGTCAAGCAGGTACGACGATGTGAACCACAAATCACGCAACGAATTCAGGTCAAAAGCAAATTCATCAGCGCCATTTTTAACAGTAAATGCGCGGCTTCCTGACGGTTTTCCAATCAGGACAAACCCGACACCGGCAGCATTCAGCTTAGCTTCAAAAGCTTCGGCATCAGCCACCTGAACAACAACACCCGGATTTTCACTGAACAACACCTTTACGCTGTCGGCCTCCCCGATGCCTGTCAAGTCAAGTTCCATTCCCGAATAGTTGTCGGCGAAACACATTTCCAGAAGAGTCGTAATCAAACCTCCGGAAGAAATATCGTGTCCGGCCAGTATATTTTTGTCTTCAATACAATCCTGAATCGCATTAAAGGCAGCTGCGAAGTATTTTGAATCGGCCACCGAAGGAGCTTCGTTGCCCAGTTTATTGATGATCTGGGAGAAAGCGCTTCCACCCAGACAACGGTTCATTTTCGAGAAATCGACAAAATAAACGGATGATTTCGCATCGTTGATCAGGACAGGCTCAACCACCTTCTTCACATCCGAAACCTCAGCAGAAGCCGAGATAATCACTGTCCCAGGTGAATAAACCACACCGTCTTTGTATTTCTGCGTCATCGACATCGAATCTTTTCCGGTCGGAATATTGATTCCCAGCTCGCAGGCAAAATCGCTGGCAGCCTTTACCGCTTTGTAAATGCGGGCATTTTCGCCTTCATTTTTAGCGGGCCACATCCAGTTGGCACTCAGCGAAACACCTTTCAGCTGATCTGAGAGTGGTGCAAAAACAATGTTGGTCAACGATTCGGCGATGGAAAGAACCGATCCGGCTTCAGCATCAACCAAAGCAGCCACCGGTGCGTGACCAATTGTTGTAGCCAGCCCTTTTTCTCCCTGGTAATCGAGCGTGATTACCCCCACATTGTTTAACGGAAGCTGCAACTGTCCGGCACATTGCTGCTTGGCAATACGCCCGGTTACCGA
>JAEUSS010000579.1 GCA_016788685.1 Prolixibacteraceae bacterium
ATATCAGCTAATCCTCTATACTTTTCACATTCACCCGGCTGTTGATTTTATTTACTCACAGTTTCGCTCCGTTTTGCATTTCCGTACACAGCAAGAAAAATTTTCTGCGGATTAACGGCTTCCCGTTTAGAAACCAGCAACTACAGCTGCGAGTCGAACGAATATTTTCCGGAGCCAATGACAAAGACGGCATACCCGTTGTCCATCTCCTGAAAATTTATTTCGCTGCTATCGCTGATTTTCTCTCCGCTTTCATATACCGTTTTCGCGTCAGATGCAGGGACAAATACGGTTGCCGTACTTCCTACGGGTACATTAACATCAAGCTTGAAAGAACCGGCGTTCTTCTTCCAGCTCACCGATGCTGTACCATAAGGCGTTTCATTGGAGTAGGAAGCAAATGTCACATCTCCGGCTGGCTGAGGTTTGAAAATGATATTTCTATAGCCCGGCTGCAGGGGATCAGTATTCATACCGGCAAGGACCCGATAAAACCATACGATACCGCCCCCGAACATCGGGTGATTGCGCGAGTTCGTTCCATCCCAGGCTTCCCAGGTGGTGGTGGCTCCTTGGTCTATCCACCAGCCGAAGCTTGGCTGTGTTTTTTTATTCATCGCTTCAAATGCCAAATCGTGAAGGCCGTTGCCGGACAACACCTCAAAAAAGAACTGGGTCCCGAATATTCCTGTGTCCAGGTTTCCGCCGTTTAAAAGAATATCTGCTTTTAAAGCTGCTATTACCCGTTGATACTGATCGGCCGGCACTCCCATTTTAAGGGCGAAGATGTTTCCCCCGTAGGGACCGTAACTTCCTTTTACCTTGTCGTAGTATTTGTTCCGGAAAGCTTCCTTTGTTTTTTCAGCCAGTTTTTTATACCGTGAAGCTTCGTCGGTTTTTCCCAGAACCGAAGCGGCTTGAGCGGTAAAATCGGCACACCTCCACAAATAGAACGTATGAACCATGTCGTCGGCGGGCAATTTCCCCGGGGCGCACCAGTCTCCCAGATTCAGCCATTGGTTTGGATTGGAGGCGCTAGGTGCCTGCGAGAACATAATGCCGTCGTTATTGGTCCAGTTGAGCATGTACCTGATGTACTCCGTCATTCCTTCATAGTTATTCTTCAGCATATCAACATCACCGTAATGAAGATAAAACTCCCACGGCATGATGTTCATAGCAGCGCCCCACGCCACACCACCTCCGCAACCGGGTTGCCAGGGGGCTCCGTTGGGCACATAACCGGTCTCCGGATTCTGGGCTCCCAGAATATCCTGAATCCATTTGGTGTAGAAAGCATGAGTGTCAAGATGGTGCATGACTGTAACGCACGCCACCTGGCCGTCGCCGGTATAAGGTGATCGTTCCCGGTGCGGACAATCGCTGACAATTCCGCCATGCATGTTATCTTTCTGACTGCGCAGCCAAATCTGGTCGATTTTATTAAACAGAGGATTTGAGGACTCAAATTTTCCGGTCGTATCCACATTTGAATATACAGCCTCAGCCCTTAATTGCTCAGGCTTCAGTTCTCCCGGCCAGTTGGACAGCTCCACTTCCCTGAATACAAACCAGGTAAATCGTGCCGCATATGACTCGGGGGCTCCTCCCTTTAAAGTATAGGTATTGCTGCCTACCGGCGATTCGCAGATGTATTTGATGTCGATTTTATGACCGGCATCGCCGGTTACATTCAGCAGGTGCAGCCATCCGGAAATCTCCTCGCCAAAATCGACTTTGTATTTCCCGTTGCCTAACGATTCAATCGCTACGGGTTTCAGGCTCTCCATAACCCTGTCGGTTGGCGACATGTGTGCTTTCATTTTTCCCTCCGGCGTTTTTCTGATGGCAGCGTGTTTCCAGGTCGAATCATCAAAGCCGGGGGCACACCAACCTGCTTGTTCCAATCTGGCATCGTAATGTTCTCCGTCATACACCAGGTCCGTAACAATGGCACTTTTGGATGCTTTCCAACTCTGATCGCTGATGA
>JAEUSS010000585.1 GCA_016788685.1 Prolixibacteraceae bacterium
TGAATGTATGGCCCATGCGTAATTGCAATTTCCTGAGCAAATAATGCCGGCGGAAAGAGCAACAGGAAAAGGATAACGAGAATATTGGTTATTGGTCTCATAGTTTAATTGTTGTGGAAAAGTTAATGGACAGGATACGGAATACTCACCTATCTGCTGACAACTACGTCTACCCAAACAGGTAAATGATCTGATGCCACAGGCTCATTTTCGACCACACTCTTCAGGATTTCAACCTTATGCTTTGAATCTTTCTTCACCAGCACAAAGTCGATACAGCTTTTCGGGCTGTTCGCCGGAATGGTGGGTTGAGCCGGATTGTTCAGGATCAGCCAGTCTTTCACCAGATTCTTCATTTCGGTTGAACCAGTTACGGAGTTCAGGTCTCCGGCCAGAAAAACAGGTTTCGAATATTTTTTGGCAGCGTTGGTAATAATATCAACTGAAGCGATCCGATCGGCCTGAGTAAGAGAAAAATGGGTGCAACAAATCACGTATTTATCCATTTCCACGATCAACACACTACGTTTTTCTTCTTTCCCGGGTAAAGGGAGAGCTTCAGAGCTTAACGGTTTCTCTTTGGTCAGCATACCGATGCCATACTTTCCGCCCTGATAGCTGATTGACGCACGATATGTTGCATACATTTTGGTTTTAGCAGCCAGTTCGTTCAGCACCACAACCTGATTACTGCGCTCGGTTGCGCTGTCGAGTTCCTGGACGGCAACAAAGTCGGCATCTATCCGGCTGATAATACCGGCCACTCGGGTATAGTCGGTGATGTTGTCGAGCCCTTTACAGTTCCGGACATTGTAGCTCAATATTTTTATGGTATCCCCGGATATAATGTCTTCATTGCCTTCGGATGTACAGGCTACATTCGGGAAAATAAAAGCAGTTAAGCAAACTGCCAATGCGATAAGATTACGTTTCATATGGGAAGGTTTGGATTATTGGATTAAAGATAAACACATAAACTAACAATAATAATCGATTTACTGAATTGCGGAACAATACATGATAATAAAATTGAGCCGGGCTATTCCCGGCTCAATTGATTTCATCTTTTACAATCCGTCGTCCCACCCTGTATTTTGGGTCAGGTTTGGATTTAAAAGCCTCTCGCTAATAGGAATAGGATACAGGTAATCTTTATTTTCATCGAACTTCTTCGAGATGTTCGAATTGATTAAGATGTTACCGCCCTGGGTTCCGTTTTCAAGGGTAATGTCACTGTTCAATTTCAAAAGCTGAACATTTTTGGTGGTTGGTTTTGTACCTTCGTAAATCACCACATCATTTTTTCCGTCACGATCCAGGTCAAAAGCACCCAGTCCGGGGAAGTACATTCCTTTGAATTGTTTGGTCAGAATGGATCCTTCTTTCCAACGCATAATATCGTCCCACCTGAAGCTTTCCATTACCAGCTCAATTCTCCGCTCGCGCCGGATTTCAAGAATCACGCCTTTATTAGCTCCTGTCACCCGGGTGTTCATCTCGGCCTGATAAGGATCGGGGTTTGCATTCGCTGAAGCCATATCAATATTCGGCATTGCAACCCTGTCCCTAATCAGCTTTACGGAGCGATCAAGGTCTGCCTGAGTCAGGGTACCCCTTTCGGCTTTAGCCTCAGCATAATTCAGCAGAACTTCGGCATACCTGAAAATGGGCATATCGTTGGCTGACTTCGAAAAAGTGTCCCATTTCCGTTCAGCAACAAATTTGATTAGCTGATAGCCGGTGACTGTCGCACCAAACTCCTGAACGAGGGGTGTTGTCTCACCAATCCGGGAGTATCCGGGAATTCGGATAGTTTGAGAAAGCCGGGGATCACGGTTTTTGGTCTCATCATAAAACTCCATTTTATCAAATCCGGCAATATCGGTAAACCGCGAACCGTCTTTCATCAGGTAGCTGTTCACAAACTTCTTCTCCAATCCCGGGCGGCCGTATGAAGCCGTCATGGTGTAATAATTCACATTGTGATAAACCTGAAGCGCGTCACTAAAATCGCGGGCCAGAATAACTTCATCGGTATTGGCATCCATCGAAGCAAACAACTTCAGATATGCAGTTTCCGGCTTTTCCATGTAAATCTTATAGGGTCCGGTTTTCATCAACTCGTCCGATGCAGCGATTGCTTCATCCAAAAACTTGTCGGCATTGGATAAATTGTACTCCGGATGATATTTCCGGAAAGTACCTTCGTACAAACAGATTCTGGATTTAAGAGCCAAAGCAGTCCATTTGGTGATACTGCCCACCTTCTTTTCGGCCGGAAGATTTGCAACGGCATAATTGATATCTGCCAGTACAGAGTCCATAACCAGAGCTCTCGGGTCGCGTGCCTGGGTCAGCAAATCAACATTATCAGGGTCGATGGATTGAGAATACCAGGGAACATCACCAAACCGCTGAACCATGTTGTAATAAAAGTAAGCTCTGAAGAACTTAGCCACACTGTTGTATTTTACAACAGCTTTGGCATCTTTGCACTTTCCTGAATTTGCCAGAAAATAATTAATATTCCTCAGTTCGCTCCAGCTCCAGCCGCCACCCGAAGTAGGTACAATTCTGGTTCCCCTGAGCTCGTCGGCCAAATCGGTAGAAACCACATTATCCACCTTTTCATTATATACGCCTTCGGCACTTGGCAGCATATTATAAAAAGAGTTGGTGTATAACCGCAAATCATTTTCAGTATTAAAAAACGTGTTGGGCGAAATCGAATCCAACGGAAGGTTGTTCATGTCGCAGGAGGCCATAAACATCAACCCGAGTACAAATCCGAATAAACTATATTTCTTTTTCATATTAAATTCATTTAATTGTTAATTCGTAAATATCAGAATGACAGGTCCATTCCAAACGACAGTGTTTTCGACATCGGATATGTCCTCCCGTTTGTTGCGTCACCATCAAGCTGTTCCGGATCAATATATCTGGTTCTCATAGGTGTATAATAGGCCAGGTTTTCACCACTCAGATAGAATCTGAGTTTTTCAATTTTTACTTTACTCACCCATTTTTGCGGCAAAGTATAACCAATCACAAGGTTCTTAAGTCTGATATAGCCGGCATTCTGAATATACCGGTCATTGGCATTATATAAATCGTTGCTGGCGTTCAGGGCAGTATATCCCCTCAACAGCGGGAAGTATGCGTCTTTATTTTCAGGAGTCCATACGTCCTTCTCAAAGTCGCGCGGAATAAACGAATAATACGGCCGTGAGTAAGGTCCCCAGAATTTATCGGCGTTATTACCCGGATACCAGTCGCGCCGGCCAATTCCCTGTACCAAAGTCGAGAAGTCAAAATTGTTCCAGTTAAATCCGATGTTCAGTCCGAAACGATATCTTGGTGTTGTATTACCGATAACTCTTCTGTCGCCCGGATCATCCAATGTGTTTTTCCCGGGGGTAATTTTCTTGTCACCATCCAGGTCGTTGAATCTCAGATCACCTGCCTGCAACTTGCTCCATACCCCGGGTGAATTTAACCGTTGTCTGTTCACCAAACTTTGGTCGATGGTAAAGTTTTGTGCCTCCTCATCGGTCATAAAGATTCCGTCAATCGAGTAACCCCAGATTTCTCCCAACTCCTTACCTACATAGTGGTTACTTAACAAATTCGAAGGATTGTCGTACTTCGTGATTTTTGACATGTAGTCAGAAACGCCAAGCGAAACGTTGTAGCTGAAAGGCTTATTCATCAGTTTAAATTCATCTCTCCAACCCAAAG
>JAEUSS010000652.1 GCA_016788685.1 Prolixibacteraceae bacterium
TTATCTTCTTCCAGATTCAGTACAATCCCCTTTACGCCTGAGTCAAATTCGATCATTTCATTTGATTCGACATTCGAAAGGCCGTAAATGCGGGCAATGCCGTCTCCAACCTGAAGTACAGTTCCTACTTCTTCCAATTCGGCTTTACTTTTAAAGCCTTCGAGTTGTTGCCTGAGAATGACTGAAACTTCAGCAGGTTTTATATTTGCCATCTTATTCTGTTTTTTCTATCGTTTTTCTATTTCAATTCTGTTTGAAGCAATTGCTCTCTGATTTTTTTCAATTGTGTTGATATGCTGGCATCGTATTGTTTATCGTCGACCCGAAGCACAAAGCCACCAATTAATTCATCATCCACCTTCCGGCTCAATTCGATTTTTGCATTAAACTCTTTTTCAAGTATTTTCCTGATCTGAAGCACAAGGTCTTCGTTCATCGGTTGAGCGCTGGTTAATACGGCTGTTTTTATACCCTCTTCCTGACGGTACAAATCTTCAAGGTTTCTGAATATGCCGGGAATATATTTTTCCCTGTTGTTTTCGGTAATGAGTACCAGAAAATTCAGGGATAATAGATTTACTTTATTCTCAAAAATGCTTTTGATAGCTTTTACCTTGTTCGAGGTTTTTACTACCGGACTTTCGAGCAAGAAATTAAAATCGCCGCTTGTTGCACAAACATGGGCAATTAATCCGGCATCAATGCGGAGTTCTGCTGTCAGCCCTTTTTCTTTGGCCAGCTCGAAAAAAGCCTTGGCGTACCGAACGTTTATTTTACTTTGATCCATACGATTATTTCAAGTTCAGATCTTTCAACAAATCTTCAACCAGTTTCTCCTGATCTTTTGGATTTTCGAGTTCTTTCCTGATTACCTTTTCTGCAATCATCACTGATAATTCGGCGACCTGCTTCTTGATGTCGTTGATGGCAGTCGCTTTTTCTGCATTGATTTGTTGTTTGGCAATTTCGATACTTTTCTGAGCCTCGGCATTGGCCTTGATCCTGGCATCTGCAATGATCTGATCTTTAATATCACGGGCTTCTTTCAGGATAATATCTTTTTCTTTTCTTGCTTCAGCAATGATCTGATCGTTACTGGCTTTCAGTCCGGCAACTTCTTTCCGGGCTTTTTCGGCCGAGTTCAGCGCATCCGAGATCGATTTTTCACGGTCTTTCAATGCTTTCAGTATGGGGCCCCATGCAAATTTTTTCAGGATGAAAAGAACGATCCCGAAAATGATGAGCATCCAAAATATTGTTCCGTAATCCGGAGTTACAAATCCCATAGCGTTGTGGTTGTTGGTTAAAAGAAACTCTTACTCCCGGCAACCCCGGGAGTGAGCTTCAGAATAAAAATTTCTTAAACGAAAATTACCAATGCACAGATGATCACGGCAAAGAATGCAACACCTTCGATCAAAGCTGCGGAAACGATCATGTTTGAACGAATATCTCCGCTGGCTTCAGGCTGACGGGCAATTGCTTCCATCGCGCTGGCTCCGATTTTGCCAATGCCGATACCGGCTCCGATCGCTGCTAAACCTGCACCCAATGCAGCTCCCATTTGTCCGAGAGCCATTTCTGCTAAAATGATAAATAATGCAGTCATAATCAATTGAATTTATAATGATGAATAATTAATGATGCTCTGATGTTGCCATTCCAAAATAGAGTGCCGATAGCAGCGTAAATACATAGGCCTGTATAAACGAAACCAGCACATCAAGTAAAAGAATGAATACTGAAAATGCGATTGAGATGGGCGAAACGCCCAGTCCGGCCTCAACACCCATCAGTGAATTGAAAATAAAAATCAAACTGACAAAAACCGTTACAATCAAGTGACCGGCCATCATGTTGGCGAACAAACGGACCATCAAAACGAACGGTTTGGTGATTAATCCTGACAGTTCGACAATGGGCATGAGTGGAATGGGGAACTTCAGCCACCACGGGACATCTGGATTGTATATTTCTTTCCAGTAATGTTTGTTTCCGTTTATAGTGGTTATAAAAAATGTAAACAGAGCTAAAACCAGGGTAACGGCAATATTTCCGGTTACATTGGCACCGAACGGAAAAATCGGAATCAATCCGAGCAAATTGTTAACCAGGATAAAGAAAAAGGCGGTTAACAAAAAGGGCAGGAACTTTTCGAATTTCTTTTCGCCGATTGCGGGTTTGGCCACCTCGTCGCGGATGAACAGGATGATCGGTTCGAACAGGTTTTGGAGCCCTTTTGGGGCCTGATTGGTATTTTTCTTAGCCGATTTGGCAATGCTCAGGAAAATAGCCATCAAAACGAAAACACTAACAAATATTCCGGCAACAGTTTTGGTGATTGATAAGTCAACCGGAACGCCAATAACCTCACCTGTTTCGTTTACTTCAACAATTTTTCCTTCATGCTCACCGTCGTGTTCAATCCTGAATCCGTTATAGGTTTCATGTCCGTGATGAAATCTGGATGACATAAAGAAGTTCCATCCTTTTTCAGAGGAGTGAAGGATAATCGGGAGCGGAATACTGATATGAGTTTCACCAAAGGTGGCAATGTGCCATTCGTAGGCATCCGAAACGTGTTCGATTACATATTTTCCGGCCTCGAAGTTTTTTGTCGTTTCCGTGTGTCCTTCGGGGCTGTTTGTTTCGCTTGCCCTGCCGACTTCCGCGAAGAGAAAAACTGCAAAAAGAATCAGAATGAAGGATCGTATTATTCTTATCATGTTATAATCTCTCTATGAATTACTTGCTTTTTTGTCTGACAACTTTTGAGAATTCATAAACTTCAAAACTGGTGTACGCAACGTATAAAAGCAAAAAATTAGCAACAAATACTTTGGCGTTCGCTCGGTCTAAAATTACGAATAAAACAGCAACAGCCAGAAGAAAAAACATTTTTATAAAACTTACTGCCATGTATTGTGACGAAAATCTTAAACTTGATTTACCGGCAATCCTTAACAAATAAACGTGAACAAGGTTTGTTACAACATAAAAAAAGATCACCATAACAGGCAGAATTGGCAGATAAAAGGAGCGGAGTATGGTGGAATAAACGATTCCTCCCAGAAGAAAAACAATGACTGTCAGAATGGTAGACTGAATAACGAATCGTTTCATACTTTGCAAATGCTGAATTAAATGTTCTGAATCTTATTTGTTTATAGTGACCGATTTTATAGAAATTTACGGATGGCATGATAAATTGCCCCGACAACCGACAAGATCATTAAGAACAGGGTAAATGCCGGGAAGTTCAGTTCGAGCCACTGATCAATTTTGGCACCGACCCAAACTCCGATACCCATGATGGCGACCATTTCGAATGCCAATCCCGAATACCGGATAAAATCGTCAAACTTTTTTTTTTTGTTTATTAAAATTGTTGTCATTCATTGGTGGCCGATTCATCACTCATGGTGCAAGTGCCGGCAAAGAATGCTCCGGGCTCAATCGACAGTTTACCTGTAACGATATCACCGGAAACGCTGGATGAAGATTTTAAAGACAGCAGCTCGTTGACAAATGTTTTTCCGTTGTGGGTTCCGGCAATTTCACAGCTTTTACATCTGATATCACCATCTATCCTTCCTGAAGCGCCAATCACCAACCGACCTTTTGACTCCAGGTTTCCGGCGATCTCTCCGTCAATCCGAAGATCTCCGTCTGAAACGATGTCACCGGTTATACGGGTTCCTTTGGCAATCAGATTAATTACTTGCAGATTAATTTCATTATTTTCTTTAGCCATTGTTTTGGTTTTTTTGAACGAATTCCAAATATACTAAAGCTGATTTTAGATTGACAGCAAAGAAGCAAAAATATGCCTAACCCAAACAAAAAACGTGCTTCTGTAAGGAAACACGTTTGGATATTGTATATCACATCTGGATTTATTTGATAAAGTGATAGAGAAAGGTTGCTGTCCCTTCAAAGGCAGGCTTCTTATTCCCTTCGATCTCCATGCAAATATTTAGCTGAACTTTAGTAATTCCCCGCAGGTTGGTAACCGACAATAAGACCACCCGGGTTCTGATTCTGCTGTTAACCTTTACGGGCTGATTAAACCTGAAACTGTCAATGCCGTAATTTACCAGCATTTTGATGTTTTCAACCTGAATGATCTGATCCCACATGTACGGCAATAGCGAGAGTGTAAGATAACCGTGTGCGATAGTACTTCCGAATGCCCCTTCGGTTTTGGCTCTTTCTTCATCAACATGAATCCACTGGTGATCAAGCGTTGCGTCAGCAAACTTGTTGATTTGATCCTGTGTTATCGTCAGGTATTCAGAAATTCCGAGTTCCTGACCAACAAGTTTTTCAAATTCTTCGTGACTTCTGACAATCAGTTTTCCCATAACCGGATTAATTAGTTTTATGTTAGATGTTATTTTCTATTTCGGATCGTAAGCCCACTTCAGGAAAATACTTCCCCATGTAAAACCAGCTCCAAAGGCCGCTAAAATGATGTTGTCACCTTTCCGCAGCTGATTTTCATAATCATATAAGCATAGTGGAATGGTTGCCGCGGTAGTATTTCCATATTTCTGAATGTTGATCATCACCCGATCTTTATCAATACCCATCCGGCGCCCAACAGCATCGATAATTCTCATATTGGCCTGATGGGGTACAAACCATGCCAGATCTTTTCCGGAGATGTGGTGTTTTTCCATCATTTCAACAGCAACATCGGCCATGTTTGAAACGGCAGATTTAAATACAGCCTGACCTTCCTGAGCTACAAAATGCTCATCGTTGTATACGGTTTCGTTGGATGCCGGGCGTAATGATCCTCCGGCTTTTATCTGAAGGAACTGGCTCCCGGAACCGTCAACCCGATTGATATGGTCAATCACCCCCAGATTTTCATGGGTCGGTTCAAGCAATACGGCTGCTGCTCCGTCGCCAAATAACGGGCAGGTTGTACGGTCTTTATAATTGGTTATTGCCGACATCATGTCAGCTCCCAGGACAATTACTTTTTTATATTGGCCGCTTTCAATAAACTTTGCCCCGGTAGTTAATCCGAATATAAATCCGGAGCATGCAGCATTAAGGTCAAAGCCCCAGGCATTGATCAGGCCGGCTTTGTAGTTAATAATGTTTGCTGCTGCGGGGAGCGGGCTGTCCGGAGTTATGGTGGCACAAATCAATAAGTCAATTTCTTCCGGTTTGGTCCCGGTTTTTTCCAGTAACTGTTTCACTGCTGCAGCTCCCATATCAGAGGTGGCCTGTCCTTCATCTTTCATGATCCGGCGTTCTTTAATGCCGATTCGTTGCATGATCCATTCATCCGAGGTTTCAACCCAGGTACTCAGCTCTTCGTTTGTCAACCGGTAATCGGGTAAAAAGGCTCCAATACCTGTAATTGCAGCACGAATTTTCTCCATAAATAAAAATTTAAAAATCAAATTTTTTAAAAACGATGTTACCGGAAACTTCCGGAAAACCATCTGCAATAACTGAAACTTTGGGAAGTTTAAATTGCGGCGCAATTTAGAATGAAAAAACCGAACAGCAAAGAAAAATCAGGCAAATAATTCGCCTAACTCCTTTTAAAACAATTAATTAAATTGTTCGAATGTTACAACAGGAGGGAATAAAAAAGGTCAGAAGAATTGCCTTCTTCTGACCATAGTAGGGTAGTTATTAAACTGTAACGTCTTTTTCGATTGCCAACTTACCTCTGTAATATCCACACTCCGGACATACAGTATGGTATTTAACAGTTGTGCCACAATTTGAACAAGCTGCCAATGTTGCTGGAGTTGCTTTGTAATGTGTTCTTCTTTTGTCTCTGCGGGTTTTTGATACCCTGTGTTTTGGATGTGCCATCTTAACTAATCTTTATTCGTTATCTAATAATTTCTTCAAATCATTCCAGACCGAGTTGCTTTCCTCGCCCTCTTTCAAAATATACTTGTCGAGCTTTTCGATCATTGCCGGATCACATGTTGTGTTTCCTTTTTCATCATCGGGATGAACTTTTTTGATCGGAATAGCCAAACAGATAAACTCGTAAATCAATTGAGCGATGTTCAATTGATAGTCGTTTGTACTTACCCAAATAACATCGTCACCTTCAACAAACTCCTTTTCGCCAAACTTAACAAAAATTCGTTCCGATCCTGAAATCGGCTGGTCGTACATTTCGAGGCAACGATCGCATTGAACATTAACAGTTCCGCTCACATCAAACCATAAGATCATCAGTGAACTCTGTTTTTCAAGAGTAACGCGAACGTTTACTTTACCTTCATCGACACCGCCCCCGCCAAACTCGGCGAAGAATTTGCCATCAATTTCATATTCAAAAGTATGCTTTCCTTGCGAAAGCCCTTTGAATGCAATGCTATAGAATGATTGACTGCTCATTGCCTGAAAAAAGTTTTGCAAAAGTATAAAAAATATACAAACACCGAAAATATATTGATTTTTTTAACATCGTTTACTCTTAAAATACCTGTAGTGAAATAAAATACTATGTAT
>JAEUSS010000634.1 GCA_016788685.1 Prolixibacteraceae bacterium
ATTGGCTTGGTGTGCCAGGAAGAGTTCGACAAATCCGGTTTTATTGCCCGGCACCCGGAAGTTGTGCCTGGCCACCATTGACGTTTCTTCAAACGGGTGGCTGCGGAAGGTTTCTCCGGAGAATGAAATGCGGACAAACACCGTGGCTTTTTCCGTTGCGGCTTGGGCAACGGCATCGCAGGCAAGCTGTAACGACGGGTTCAGCTTCTCTGCCTTGTCCAGGATTTCAATTATTCCTGACATCAGTTTTTCTTGCAAAAACAGTCCTGTTGATCCAGCTGATTTTTTTTCAGAATGTGCAGGATCCGTATTTCTTTTCATAATTCACAAATTAAAGATTGGCCTTTGGTAGGCCGGAAACCTCGCAGTAAGGCACCTCGAAAATAGTACATAAAAAGGTTTGATCATGCTGAAGAGCGCGAAATCATTCAATTTTAGTTCTGAGGAGTTCAGTTTCAGTGCCGAAGAGCGGCTCCGTTACTTCACCGGTCCGTTCAGGTACTTTCCGGAGATAAACCGTATGGGATACCAGGCTGCCAGGAACCCGATGCCCGAAACCAACAGAAAAATGGCAAGTATATCGCCGGCCCGGATTTCGACCGGATAAGCTGAGAAAATGAATGATCCTTCGTTGCCGGGGATTTTCAGTATTCCGAATTCGATTTGGATCCAGCAAATCAAAATACCGAGTATGACGCCAAAAATTGCTCCGGATAAAGAGATCAGCCAGCCTTCGAACAGAAAGATGGTGCGGATGAGTTTTTGGTTGGCGCCCATGCTTTGCAGGACGGCGATATCGGCCTTTTTGTCGATGATCAGCATTGACAGAGAACCAAGGATGTTGAACGAAGCAATAACCAGCACAAAGCCAAGAATGATGAAAATGGCCCATTTTTCCGACTGCATCACTTTGTAAAAAAGTTCGTGTTGTTCGAACTGCGTTTTAACCACAAATTTTTGTCCCAGTATCCGGCTGATTTGTTCTTTTGCTGAATCTTCCGGAAAGCCCTCTTTCAGGCCGATTTCAACTGCGCTGACCTTGTTTCCCATCTGGAAAAGCTCTTGCGCGTATCCAAACGGAACAAGTACGTATTTGGAGTCAATTTCCTGCTGGTTGGCAAAAATTCCGGAGGCGTATATGGTGTTGTGGTTAAAAGCGGTGGCGAGGTTGGGTCGCCCGCTGGTTCCTTTCTTCAGGGTGTAAATATGAATAGGATCAGAAAAATTGAGCCCTACCGATAAGTAGTAGGCAACGCCTTGACCGACGACGGCGAACGGAATCTGGTCGGCTTCCAGAACGAAGCGGCCGCTGGTGATGCTGTTGGTGTCGAGCCGCGAAATTTCGTTGTAGTTGGGCGGAACTCCTTTAACCGTCGCGAAATACTGACGGCTGGAGTAGGTAAACAAAGCATCTTCTTCGACTACCGGAGTGACTGTTGATACGCCTTCGAGGTGTTTGACCGCCTCAAAATCTCCCTCGTTCAGGTCAAACGATTTGCCCTGAGATGCGGTTACTTTGATGTCGGGGTCGAAGGTTGAAAATAACGATTTGATGGAAGAATCGAGGCCGTTGAAAACAGACAGAATGGCCACCAGCGCAAATGTCCCCACAGTTACTCCGGCTACCGAAATGCCTGAAATAATGTTGATTACATTGACTGATTTTTTTGAAATCAGGTATCGGCGGGCGATATAGAAGGCAGTTTTCAATGGGAGATGGTCAATGATCGGTTGGTATAAAATTAATTACTTCCACGCTTTTACAATCAGTCCGGTTCCGCTTCGGTGCTTCATTTTCAGGTCCGAAAAGTTCAGAACCAGAGCCAAAGGATAAACGACGAGGTAATAAAACGGAAGAAGGATAAAGAACAATTTACTTGCTCCGAGCATCAGAATAGGGTATTTCATCGATAGTTTCCAGGATATTTTCCCCGGTGTCCCATACGAGTATGCAGCTTCGACTTTGGAGAACCCGGCTGACTTGAGCTTTGTCTCAATATCGCCGATGTTGTAGCCGTCGCGGACGTGTTCGTCGATGAACCCATGAACTCCGTCTTCGTGGTCATGTTCGTGCGAGTCGGAGCCCCCCTGATCTGAAGGAGTTGAAATAAGGAGCATTCCGCCTTTTTTCATCGATGCACAGAAATTCCTGAAAACCTGTACATCCTCTTCGATGTGTTCCATCACATCAACCGAGAGAACCAGGTCGTATTTGTCGTTTTCCTGAAATTTCGTCAGATCGGCCAGTTCAAATTTTACCTGGGCCGATAATCCGGCCTTTTGCATAAACCGGTTGCAATCCTCAATCTGTTCGGGTTTAATGTCTACCGCTTTGATTTCAGCTTTCGGAAACCAGCGTGCCATACGGTAGGTGTATTGTCCAAATCCCGAACCTGCATCCAGAATAGCTTTTACTTCCGGAGCAGAATGAGTGCGTTTACGAAGTTCTTTGCGGATGTGCCAGGCCCGCAGCAAAAGCAAATCGAGCAACTGGTAAAAGAGCTTGCGCAAGACCGGATGCTGGTTGAAAACTTTACCCAGTGAACGTTTAATCGGATCGTATT
>JAEUSS010000640.1 GCA_016788685.1 Prolixibacteraceae bacterium
CCTCCTGGCGGTCTTGTCCATGGACGATGAACAATGAATCAGCAACCAGATGAAAACCTATATTCTGAAACAAATACAGAAAGACCCGGGACAACAGACCTACACCCGATTGCTGATCTGGCTGTTTATTCAGGATAAGAATTTTACGGCAGCAATCAGGCAGGCGATAGCCCTCGATAAACGCACAGGGCATGAAGATGCCCACATCTTTGAGCTTGCAGGCATTGCAGGCTCTAACCAAAACTATGAGGAAGCCGCAATTGCCTGCAACTACCTCATCAGCAAGGGCAAAAAGAATGAATATTACAGACTTGCCAACATGCAACGGATGCAGATGAATTACGACCGTTACAGGAATGACAGCATTCAGACAACAGCCCGTGCCGAAGAATTAAAGAAACAATTCGACCAGACCTTTGCAACACTTGGCATTTTACCAGAAACAACAGAACTCCTGCCCGAATATGCTCATTTACTGGCATTCAGCCTCAACCGGCCTGATGACGCAATCCGAATCCTGAATGACGGGTTGACAATGCCGGGCATTAGCCTGCAACAACTTTCAGTTTTGAAAGCTGAGTTATCCGACATTTATGTGTATTCGGGCGATTTATGGGAGGCCGTCATCACCTATTCGCAAGTGATTGAGAACAACAAAAACACCCCTCTGGGCGATGACATGAAGTTTAAAAAAGCGAAACTGGGCTATTACATGGGTAATTTCCAGTGGGCTAAAGCCCAACTCGACGCTTTGAGAGCCAGCACCTCAAAACTGATTGCCAACGATGCCATGGAACTGGCCTTGTTCATCAGCGAAAATCTGGAGACCGACAGCACGGCAGTTCCGTTGCAGATGTTTGCTCGCGCCGACCTTCATTTCTTCCGGAACAACTATGCACAAGCCGTTGAAACGCTTGATTCAATCAGCAAATTGTATGAGTTTAATTCCATTATCGACGATGTCACTTTCCGGAAAGCCGGTATTTTTCAGAAACAGGGTAAATATGCAGAAGCTGTTGTTTTGCTCGGATCCATATTAAAAAACAGCAGTTGGGAAATGCTGGCCGATGATGCTTTGTTTCAAATGGCTGAGATTTGCCGAACTAAGCTCAACCGGAAAGACGAAGCGATGGAATTCTACAAGAAAATACTGACCGATTATCCCGGAAGCGTTTACGTAGTCCATTCGAGGACTGAATACCGGAAACTGCAAGATTCGACAGCTCCGACCCAACCCTCGGATACATCCGAACAAAAATAAACAGCGTGGCTATGAACCGGATTTCGAAAGCTTACGTGTACGCCTTGTCTTCAGTTCTGCTTTGGTCTACAGTAGCCACTGCGTTTAAACTTGGGTTACGGTCGCTTTCACCATTATACCTTATTTTGACTGCCTCGGCTTTTTCCCTGCTGGCATTCTTTATGGTCATTCTGTTTCAGGGGAAAACCAGGGAATTATTCAGGGTAACACCAGGCGGGCTGGCCAAATCGGCCTTACTTGGTGCATTCAATCCGTTTGGCTATTACCTCGTCCTGTTTGAGGCCTACAGCCTCCTGCCCGCCCAGGTGGCACAGCCGCTCAACATGGTCTGGCCCATCACGCTGGCACTGCTTTCGGCACCATTGCTGAAACAAAAAATTACCACCCGAAACATTGTGGCTATCCTGATCAGTTTTGCGGGAGTGGTATTTATATCATCGCAAGGAAGTTTATCCGGAATGATTAACACAAACCTGACCGGCGCCATGCTGGCTGTGGGAAGCAGTTTCATTTGGGCATTGTTTTGGATATTGAGTGTACTCGACAAGCGCGACGAGGTTTTTAAACTTTTCTGGAATTTTGCTTTCGGACTGCTCTACCTGCTGACTGCCGCTATCTTCTTCACCGATTTCACCTTGCCCGACCTCAAAAGTTTGCCTGCAGCCATTTACATCGGATTATTCGAACTCGGAATCACCTATATCCTCTGGATGAAAGCGATGCACCTGAGTGAGAACAACGCCAAAACCGGCAACCTGATTTTTCTATCGCCATTCCTTTCGCTGATTTTCATTCATTTCATCCTGGACGAAACGATCTATTTGACCACCTTTATTGGTCTTGCATTTATCGTATACGGAATCTGGTTTCAGCAAGCAGTACCTTCAAAAGCAAGGAAAAGAAAGAACTGAAGACAAAGAATTGCAACCCGGAGCATTTCGCTTCTGATATGGCTCCGGTAAAAAACACTACCTTTGAACGACAAACAAACAGCAGGCTCATTCTTCATGGACAACAAACCAATTACCATATTAGGCATTGACCCGGGAACCAACGTCATGGGCTACGGCCTCATCGAAGTGGTAAATGCCAAACCAAGAATTTTACAGGTCGGAGTCATTAAAACTTCCGGATTTGGTGATCATTACCAAAAACTGGGACACATTTTCGAACGAACCAACGCACTGCTGAATGAGCTGCAACCGGATGAACTGGCTATTGAGTCACCGTTTTTTGGTAAAGATATTCAGGCCATGCTGAAACTGGGACGCGCGCAGGGGGTCGTAATGGGGCTGGCGCTGAACAAAAAAATACCCATTTTCGAATATGCCCCGCTGAAAGTTAAACAATCCATCACCGGCATGGGTCGCGCCGCCAAAGAACAAGTGGCTTTCTTCCTGAAAAACATGTTTAGCCTGAATGAACTGCCCAAAGAACTGGATGCTACTGATGCCATCGCTGTGGCCGTTTGTCATTACCTGCAAATGAAAAACCCGGTGGGCAAGCCGGGAATAAAAAGCTGGAGCGATTTTGTAAAGAAAAATCCGGACAAAGTGAAAAAATAAGAGATATACTGATTGGTATAAAACAAAAAAATCCCGGAATTCCGGGATTTCTATCTTTTCAATCTGACTTCCAATTTTAAACCCGACATTCTTTGGCGATTGCCGCGGTTATTTCAGCCATTTCCTCTTTAGAGAACGACAACTTCTTTGAAAAATGGAGCAAATCCGCTTCCGACTGCATAGGCACCAAATGGATATGTGCATGAGGCACTTCAAGGCCTAGAACCATTACACCAACTTTTTGGCACGGAATA
>JAEUSS010000643.1 GCA_016788685.1 Prolixibacteraceae bacterium
TCACATAAACACTTCCGGCGCCAACGCCTTCAATTTTAAAATCACAGTGTTTGGTTTTCAGGTCAATCGCATCCAGATAACCAGCCCCGGACAACACTGCATCTAATTCTTCGGCAATTCCGTCCAGTTCAAGTTTAACACCGCCCTGCCCGTTTACGTGTATTTTAGTTGCCTTCATATTCATTTTAACGATGGCTCCGCCCTCTACTCCAAGGTAAAAATCTTTCAGGTCAACATACCCCGTAGTTTCCATATTGATTCCGCCTTCGATAACCAGCTTTTCAAGATCTTTAAAGGTAATATATAGAATCAGTTCATCAAAATTGAAACGTTTTTTTACAATTCTTAGGCTCAACATTTCGGCATCCGACTCAACGTTAATGTACTTAAAATTATCCTGATCGGTCTTTATCCGCAGCCCCGACTGACTTCCCTGCTCCAGTACAACTTTATAAGCACCCTCCAGATATATTTTGGTAAATGGCTGAACCTGGTAAGTACGAACATTAGGTTCGTTGCCGGGATCCTGAGTGCCCGCAACCGGAGCTGCCAGAAGTCTTGACACCATCAGGCCAAGCGCAAAAATCAGACTAGTTAACCGAAGGATGTACATCTTTTAAATTTTTTAGTGATTCTTCAATTTCCGGATCAAAGCTATCATGGCTGAAGCACCAAAATGCATTCTTACCGATGAACACCTGATTTTTTTAGGTAAAAAGTGGTTTTAACGGATGAATCTCCCCCGGTAAGCAATTATGCGCCGGATGAAATGACCGAAACTATTGATTACTTCCGGACCGAATGCCGATTAAAATCCAGAGGTACGACAACATATAGGTTGGTAAAAGAATACTAATCGCGAACATGACCAGATCGAGGACCGGCAATACTGGTGCGGCAAACACCTTTAGACCCGTCAATACGGCAACGGCCAGCAACAAAGCAAAAAGCAGAAAGAAAAAGAATGCTTTTTTTGTCCTTCTGAGCAAAACCGTTAAAGCAAACCAGGCGGCACTCACGCCGATTCCGAGATAAGTTTGACCAGGGAAACCCTCCCCGTATTTCAGCAAGCCATAAATAAGCGGGACTAACGATAGAACATAGAGGAAACGGAAAATACTGGCAACCAGACTCTGGCGATGATGAACATCCGTAATCAGGGGAAACAGCATAAATTCTATTTTCCGTTGGCTCTGAAATTCGGGTGATAGCAAGTCCTGCTCAGAATGAATAAGCTGACGTTCAACTGCAATCTTCACAGCAGCATTCACGGCTCCATCCTGATAATCCTTATGATTCCTTAAAACATCCAGGATTTGTTCATCGGTATAATCCTCATATTTTTCATAAAAATCCATCATTCCATAATTTTTCTGCTCAGAATCGGTCATGACTTTTTCTTACAAAAATAGCCCTTTGAATTTATTAACAACGAATAAAATTAAGATTTAAGAATTATAGGTAAATTCGTTCCTCAAACGTTGGGAAGACGATTTGAATTTTAACTTTAACCATCAAACTATGTACAATTTTGAATACCAGAATCCGGTAAAAATTATCTTCGGAAAAGGCGGGATCAGAAAAGTTGGAGCAAATATCCCCAAAGGTTCCAAAATCTTACTCACCTACGGCGGAGGAAGTATCTTCAAAAACGGAGTTTATGATCAGGTAAAAGCCGCGATTAAAGATTTTGAGGTCGTTGAGTTTGGCGGAATTGAGCCAAATCCTCATTACGAAACACTTATGAAAGCAGTGGAAGTAGTAAAAAATGAGAACATTACCTTTCTGCTTTCAGTTGGAGGAGGTTCTGTCATTGACGGAACAAAATTTATTGCCGCAGCAGCGTGCTTCAAAAATGGCGATCCATGGGATATTTTATCGAAAAGAGCACTTGTTGAAGACGCAGTTCCTCATGGCACTGTGCTGACTTTGCCGGCTACCGGTTCCGAAATGAATTCGGGCGCTGTTATTACGCGTATGGAAACCACGGAGAAGCTATCTTTCATGTCGCCAAAAGTAATGCCGCTATTTTCGGTTCTTGATCCGGAGACTATTTATTCATTGCCTGAAAAACAAATAGCCAACGGCATCGTTGATGCATTCGTTCATGTAATTGAACAATACCTCACTTTCCCTGTAAACTCGCCGATTCAGGACCGTTTTGCTGAAAGCATTATGAAAACTCTGATCGAAGAAGGCCCGAAAGTGCTGGCTGACCAAAATAATTACGATGCTGCGGCCAACTTCATGTGGAGTGCAACCATGGCTTTGAACGGCCTCATTGGTGTCGGCGTTCCGCAGGACTGGGCCACCCATATGATTGGTCATGAACTGACAGCCTATCACGGAATTGATCATGCCCGGACTCTTGCCATTGTTTTGCCGGGTGTGATGCATATAAAACGCAAACAAAAAGAAAATAAGCTCTTACAACTAGGCGAACGGGTATGGAAAATTACCGAGGGTAATGTTGACGAACGAATTGACCAAACCATCCGAAAAACCGCAGAATTCTTTGAATCTGTGGGAATACCGACGAAATTACCAGATTATAATGTAGCTACCGACACCATCGATTCAATTTGCAGCCGCTTTGAAAAAAGAGGATATAAAATTGGCGAAAAGGCTGACATTGGACCTGCTGATATCCGGGCAATTCTGGAAAACAGGCTCTGATACTTTTTGCACAAATGGTCATTGGGTCGTTTGCCGGTGGTTTGCTTTTTAACTCCCATAAGGGCAAGAAAAAAGGCAATCCGGCAGCAACCAAATGACCATTTTTTATTGAAGCAATTCCCTGGCTGTTTCCATTGCTGTCGCCGAGTAGTTTTCGCCGCTCAGCATCTGGGCAATCTCTTCAACTCGTTCCTGCGCTGTAAGTTTGCGGATAGACGTAAAAGTCTGATCATCCTGATCAAACTTATATACTTTGTAATGATGTTTTCCTTTGGCAGCAATCTGAGGTAAATGGGTAATATTTAATACCTGAACGGTAGCCGACATCTGTTCGAGTATCTGCCCCATTTTAACGGCCACTTCTCCTGAAACTCCGGTATCAATTTCGTCAAAAATAATCGTCGGCAAAGCCTGTGTATCCGTAATTAAAGTTTTAATGGCCAGCATCAGGCGCGACATTTCGCCTCCCGAAGCGATTTTCCCAATCTCCTGCAAATCCTGATTTTTATTGGCTGAGAACATAAAACTCACTTCATCCAGCCCGTTGAACGAAAAACTGCTCAGCTCCCCAAACCTGATCTGGAAAGCGGTATTCGGAATCCCGACATTCCGGAGAACATCAATCACTTTATTTTCGATGGCAGAGGCTACGCTTTCCCGTTTCGACCTCAAAACTACCGAAAGCTCTGTCAATGCCCGCTCCTGCACCAGAATTTCGCCCCTAAGATTTTCTATCTCCTGCTCATACGAACTAACCAGCTGAATTTTGTCCTGAAAATCTGCCTGTATCAGCAACAGTTCGGCTACCGAAGCCACACGGTGCTTTTGCTGCAGCGAATAGATCAAATCGAGCCGCTGACTAACCTCTTCAGCCTTTCCCGGATCATCTTCTGCCCGTTCTTCAATTACCAACGCCTCTGCAGCTATATCTTTTAACTCTATGTAAACGGTTTCCAGCCGATTAAATAATTGTTCGGCTTCCGGCAACACCGACCTGAGCTTTCCGATATGGCCGAGATTTTCTTTTATAACAGCTAGAACAGAACGTTCATCTTCGCTAATAACCTGGTAGGCGAGGCCAAAAACTGATTTTATTTCTTCGGCATGAGTTAATTTTTCGAGCAGAGCTTCATGTTCAGACTGTTCGCCATCAACCAACCTGGCATCATGCAATTGCCGAAACTGAAATTCATAATAATCCAGATCTTTCTTTGATTGCTCGGCCAACTCCAGAACCTTGTTCAGATTTTCCCTCAGCGACAGGTAGTTTTTATAACAGGTGGTGTAATTCTTCAGGAGTTCGGCATTCCCGGCAACCAAATCGACCAGCCGCAGCTGATAATTCTTTTCATTCAGTTCCAGATTCTGGTGCTGCGAATGAATATCAATAAGTTTCACGCCTAAATCGTGCAATACCCTGACATTAACCGGAGTATCATTTATAAATGCGCGTGATTTCCCCTGAGGAGTTATTTCCCGGCGCAGAATAGTCGTTTCAGAATAATCCAGATCATTCTCTTCAAAAAAATTCTGCATCCCGTAATTCCGGATGTCGAAAACACCTTCGGAAGCGCATTTTTCTGATTTATCCCTCAATACCGAAGAATCAGCCCGTTGTCCGATAATCAGGCCGATAGCTCCCAACAGGATTGACTTTCCGGCTCCGGTTTCGCCGGTCAGAATATTCAGATCTTTGTTAAAATCAATGATTAGCGAATCAATCAGCGCGTAATTTTTTATCGAAAGAGACTTTAGCACGGGGATTTACAATTAGGTAAATGATCAGGCATTGAGGTTTTTTCCTCAATCCGGTCATAAAGATAGTTGATTATTCAAAATTCAAAAACTCTCAGATTTCAAAATTTTCTCGTATTTACTGCCGTTCGACGGGTCACACTCGTTCAATATAATCGAAACCCGGTTTCGTTCATCAGGAAATGATTTGGAGAAAATATTAACCAATTCGTCGGATTTCGCGCCAAAAAATACCTGAAGGATATATAATGACGGGCGGGCACGAAACACTTTCTGAATCTGCTTCAGCGATTCGGCGATGGCAGCTCTTCCTTCCGGAGCCTTATCAGACATTAAATCCAATCCTTGCCGATGATATTGATACATGCAGCTTCTGAATCCGGAATACGATTTATTCAGGATATTTTCGACCAACCAATAGCGGTTTCGCTCGCTCTCGTAGGCTTTCCAGCCCTTCTCACGGGCATTCTGCGAATTATTTACGATATTTTGAGCCTTCTGGAAAAATTCGGTACCACCTTCGGGCGAAAAAGAATCATAATCCATTCCCAGAATGATGTATGCATAAAAAGCCAGAATGTTGGTCAGATTATCCTTATTCGAAGTCTCATTAAATTCTAAGGTCTGATATTCGATATATTTTACATGAAAATCATTATCCTTAATATTGAGTAAAATAGTTTCGTACGAAGAATTAAACACCGGCCGCCGGGCCTGTACCTGAATGCTGCCTTTAAATTCGTCCGAAGAAATCTGTTCTTCCAGGTTGATAAAAAAGTTGCATTCAATCCGCTCATCCATAGAATACTGATGATCTGTCCATTTGCGGTTGTTCATAAACTCATACAAATCCGACTGCATGGTTTCGAACAAAGTACGGTTCGCTCCCTGAATTTTTTGCGCCGAGATGCTGATATTGCAACGCAATTCCTGCGCAAACAATTGATTTTGCACAAATAAAACGATTGCCAAAAACATTAGAGTTCTTTTCATACCAGCTATATTATCCTAATTAGTACTAATTACTGATTATGCTAAGATCCGGATTTATGCTCTATTTCTGAAATAATTCGGGCAACGATATCTGCGGCAACCTCAGTCTTGGATTTTAACTCAAAAACCGACTGATTATTGTCTTTGTCAATCATTGTTATTTTATTGGTATCTACACCAAAACCGGCACCGCTGTCATTCATCGAATTCAGAACGATGAAATCCAAACCCTTGCGTTTCAGTTTTGAATAAGCATTAACCAGTTCATCATTGGTTTCCAGCGCAAAGCCTACCAACAGTTGTTTTTCGCTTTTTACCTGCCCCAACGTTCCGGCGATATCGCTGGTTGGCTTTAAATGAATAGTCAGATCATCTTCACCCCGTTTAATTTTACTTCCCGAATAGTCTTCAGGCGTAAAATCGGCAACAGCAGCGCACATCACGGCGCCATCAGTCTCCGGAAAGACACGAAGGCATTGCTCATACATTTCGTTGGCAGACTCAACCGGAATTACTGTTATTTCAGAACGACCAGCTTTAATATTCACCGGCCCGGAAACCAGTGTAACTTTAGCTCCCGATTCAGCAAGCTGATCAGCAATGGCATAACCCATTTTTCCGGAAGAATAATTGCCGATAAAACGAACAGGATCGATCTTTTCGTAGGTAGGACCTGCTGTTACCAGGAAATGCTTATTCAGCAGTTTTTTTTTTTGACCGAAGAATTTTATTACTTCCTCAATAATGTTTTCGGGTTCCTCCATCCGTCCTTTTCCGTGCAGTCCACTGGCCAACGCACCTTCGCCCGGCTCAATAATCAAGTTGCCGTACGAACGCAGAATAGCCAGATTGGCCAGATTGGCCGGATGCCTGAACATATCCAAATCCATCGCCGGAGCAATCATCACTGCACTCTTTGAAGACAAATAGGTAGTAATAAGCAGATTATCACAAATCCCACGGGCCATTTTACCCAGAGTGGCGGCTGTTGCCGGGGCAATCAACATGAGGTCGGCCCACTGCCCCATATCCACGTGCGAATGCCAGGTCCCATCGTTGGCCGAAAAAAATTCGGAAGCAACAGGCTTGCCTGATAGAGCTGACATGGTTACCGGAGTGATAAACTCTTTGGCGGCAGGGGTCATCACCACCTGCACTTCAGCACCTTCTTTCACCAGGCCCCTTAAAAGATAAGCTGCCTTGTAGGCAGCTATACTTCCGGTAACCCCGAGAACAATATGTTTTCCTAATAGCCTCATAAAGGCTTCTGTTACAATTCTTTATTTCTATTTTCCTTTGCAGGATTCCGATGATAAATCTGATTGGTTACAAATTCCTCGTAAGCAATCAAGGTTGGTTTCGGAAGACGTTCGTAGTATTTTGAGATTTCGATTTGCTCGCGATTTTCAAATACTTCCTCCAGATTATCGGTATAAGAAGCAAATTCCTGCAATTTCTGGCTCAGTTCCTCTTTCATTTCCGAAGCAATCTGATTTGAACGTTTAGCCAAAATCATAACTGTTTCATAAACATTACCAGTACGGCTTTCCAATTCTCTCAAATCCCTCGAAATTGTTGTTGATTCTGCTTTTGTTTTCTTGAAATCCATATTATTTTAAATATTTGAATCCGGTTTATAATTTAACAGTTTGGCTGCTGTTTCGTAATACTTTTCAACTTCTTTCCGGTACTTACTCTCCGGATATTCGTCGACAAAGGTAAAATATTCATCCAAAGCAGAACTCAAACGTTCGCGTTTTTTTTCTTCAACACTTCGTACGGCAAGCAAATACTTCGACTTTAACAGCATGTACATCAGTTCTTCGCGGTACTTGGTATCCGGAAAATCCTTCAGTGACGAGCCTAAAGCGACCACTGCAGCCTTGTAGTTGTCCAGATCATAATAAAGTTTTCCACTCAGGTATGATTTGTAAACCAATTTGTCCCTCATTTCAATAATCAGCCGGTTGGCTTCATCCACCCGGGTTGATTTCGGGTACAAGTTGATAAACAATTGCAGCGCATCAATGGCATTCTGGGTTACTTGCTGGTCGAGTCGAGGACTCGGAGAATCCAGGTAGAAACAATATCCGACCATGAACTGTGATTCTTCGGCATATTCGCTCCTCGGAAATTCTTTAATCAACAATTTGAAATAATGACCTGCCATCAAATTGTCTTTCATTCCGAACTGACTTTTGGCATAATAATAATATACCTTGTCGGCACGACTGGTACCTCTGACAATGTTAATAAGCTCTTTCAGAAGTGTTGAAGAACGAACAAACTCTCCTCCTTCGTAATATTCAAGCGCTTTTTTATACTTAAATTCGTAATCCGTGCTCTTTACAATTTTATTATAGTCGCTGCATGAACTGAGCAACATTGCAAGAAGAACAACTATTGGTGTGAAATTTCTCATTTTCATTAACATGGCGCAAATATACATTTTTATACAAAATTCAGGGCCGAAAAATAGAATGAATTATCCAGAAAACAATCCGGTTTAGTATAAATTAACAAATTTGCAGACTTATTAAAAAGAATTACTTTTGCAATTCAAATTTAAAAACCAGATCAAGTGGACATATTTGAAAAACTGAGGAACAACATGGGAAGCCTGGGTAAGTACATGAATCAGGCTCATGGATACTTCGCATTCCCAAAGCTGGAAGGCGAAATAGGTACCAGAATGAAATTCAGGGGTAAAGAAGTTTTAGTGTGGAGTTTGAACAATTATATTGGATTAGCTAATCATCCGGAAGTCCGGGAAGCTGATGCTCAAGCTGCAGCTGACTACGGAATGGCATACCCGATGGGAGCCAGAATGATGTCGGGGCAAACCAGTAAGCACGAAGAACTGGAGCAAAATCTGGCAAATTTTGTTGGTAAGCAGGATGCGTTTTTATTGAACTTCGGATATCAGGGAATGGTGTCCATCATTGATGCCGTTTGCGGACGCAATGATGTGATTGTTTACGATTCGGAATCTCACGCCTGTATCCTCGACGGTGTCAGGTTGCACATGGGCAAACGTTTCGTATACGCCCACAACAACATCGACAGCCTGAGGAACATGCTCACTAAAGCCACCCGCCTGGCAGAAAAACAAGGCGGAGGTATCTTAGTAATTACCGAAGGTGTGTTTGGAATGGCCGGTGACCTGGGAAAACTGGATGAAATCGCCCAACTCAAAGACGAATTCAAATTCCGTTTACTGGTTGATGATGCCCACGGATTTGGAACCATGGGTGCCACCGGAGCCGGAACTCCTGAACATTTTGGAGTGATGGACAAAATCGACCTGCTGTTCGGCACATTCGCCAAATCAATGGCCGGTATCGGGGCTTTTATCGCCTGCGACGAAGACATCTGCAACTACCTGCGCTACAACATGCGTTCACAAACGTTCGCAAAATCATTGCCGATGCCTATGGTTATCGGAGCATTGAAACGCCTGGAACTGCTGCGCACCCGTCCTGAACTGAGAGAAAAACTTTGGTACGTGGTTAACAAACTTCAAAGCGGACTGAAAGAACAAGGCTTTGATCTGGGAGTAACCAACTCTTGCGTTACACCGGTCTATTTCAAAGGCGGTGTCGGCGAAGCTACCAACGTAGTTATGGACTTGCGTGAAAACTTCAACGTGTTCTGTTCGGTAGTAGCCTACCCGGTTATTCCGAAAGGACAAATCATGCTTCGGTTGATTCCTACAGCCATGCACACTCTGGAAGATGTAGAATACACCATCAAAGCATTCTCCGAAGTACGCAAGAAACTGGAAGAAGGCAAATACAACACTTCACAAATTCCATCAATCGCTGATTAAGAAAACTATATCATAAAACCATCCTCAAAAGGGATGGTTTTTCTTTTTATATTTAAGGTCAAATTCAGGCCTCCTTGGCTCAGTTGGTAGAGCAGCTCATTCG
>JAEUSS010000018.1 GCA_016788685.1 Prolixibacteraceae bacterium
ACAAATATTTGCCGAAGATATCAGGTGGAATCAGATGCAGGGCTTCCCCGGCGGAGGCCAACACATCGGAGCCGATGCAGTCTTCGAGAACGTTTTTAACGGATTCAGGCAAAACTGGACAAACTGGAAAGCGACAATTACCCGTTATATCGACAGCGGTGACGGAGTTTTTGTTGTCGGCTTTTACGAAGGAACTTACAATGAAACAGGAAAATATATGAAGGCTGAATTTGCCTGTGAGTACAAAGTAAAGGACGGAAAAATAACCGAATTCAATCAATATACTGACACTTACCTAATTGGACAAGCGATGGGGTTAACGAAAGACTAAAACAAACAACTTTCCGATTTCGAATCTGGCAGATGCCTGGAGACCGCCTAAATTCATTCGTGATAAAAAAAAAGCGCATTCTGGCACCTGTTCCGGTAAAGATTAGTTTTCTTCGCAGTACGTTCCGGAATGCTCATCGGCAGAGTAAGATTTTCATCATTCAGCCCAAAATAAAAAACCTCATGAAAGATCAGAAAAAGATGAAACAACTGACAATACGGGCAGCTCTGGCTGCTTCAATGTTCACCGGCACTTTAGCATCCTATGCGGAAGTGCCCAAAAAAGACCAGCCCAACATCATTCTTTTTCTGGTCGATGATATGGGCTGGCAGGATACGTCTGTACCATTTTGGGTGAAAAAGACTCCTCTGAATGAAAAATTCAACACTCCGGGCATGGAGCGTCTGGCCAGCCAGGGAATGGTATTTACGCAAGCCTATGCGTCGAGTGTCTGCTCTCCCAGCAGGGTAAGTTTAATGTCCGGAATGAATGCCGCCCGCCACCGGGTTACCAACTGGACTTTGCAAAAAGACGCTTCGGTTGACGGCCAAAGTAAAACCCTGACTTATCCCCAGTGGAACGTCAACGGGATGCAGCCCGAAAACAATATCCGGCAATCGGTTCAGGCAACAGCTTTGCCGAAAATACTGAGAGAACACGGATACTTTACGATTCACGCCGGGAAAGCTCATTTTGGAAGCATCGGAACCCCGGGAGAAGACCCGTTAAACCTCGGATTTGACATTAACATCGCCGGACATGCTGCCGGAGGATTGGCAACTTATCAGGGGCTCAAAAACTTCGGAAATGATGAAAACGGGCACCCTCAGAGTGTCTGGGCAGTTCCGGGACTGGAAAAATACTTCGGCAAGGACATCAACTTAACCGATGCGCTGACCCGGGAGGCCAGACTGGCCATGGATAAAGCCCTTGAAGCAAAGAAACCCTTCTTTCTGTATCTGGCGCACTACGCCGTACACATACCGCTGGAACCCGATAACCGCTTTTACCAAAAGTATAAAGATATGGGGTACGAGGAACCCGAGGCCCGTTATGCCTCGATGGTTGAAGGCATGGATAAAAGCTTAAACGACCTGATGGACTACCTCGAAGAGAAAGACCTGACCAACAATACCATCATCTTATTCATGTCGGACAATGGCGGATTAAGCGCTCATGTGAGGGGCGGCGAAAAACACAAACACAACCTGCCGTTAAACAGCGGGAAAGGTTCGGCTTACGAAGGTGGTATCCGCGAACCAATGATTGTGAAATGGCCCGGAAAAGTGAAAGCCGGCTCACGAACAGACGACTACCTCATTATTGAAGATTTTTTTCCGACTATCCTGGAAATGGCGGAAATTAAAAAGTATAAAACGGTTCAAGCCATCGACGGAAAAAGTTTTGTACCGATGCTTCTTCAAAGCGGGACAACAGCCCAGGGACGAGACCTGTTCTGGCACTTCCCGAACAATTGGGGTGTTGAAGGCCCGGGAATCGGGACTACCAGCACCATACGCAGCGGCAACTGGAAACTGATTTACTTTTACGAAGACCAACACTTCGAACTGTACAACATTCAGGAGGATATCGGCGAACTAACAAACCAGGCAGGACAACAACCTCAGAAAGTGAAAGAACTGGCGCAAAAACTCGGAAATTACCTCCGGAGTGTTGACGCCCAACGGCCATCATTGAAAGCCACCGGGCAACTGATTGCCTGGCCTGACGAAAATCTTTAGCGCAAAGTTTCTTGTTCTCCTGAATTTGATTTCAGAAATCTCCCCTGAGGATTCCGGATCTGAACAATCTCAGCCCTTCGGACCATTCATCGCCGGAATACAAAAAAAGAAACCGTCTTAAATCAATTGAAAACGCTATTCTTTGTGTCAGAACAGCGCTTTCAATTTTAACACGGCCTCTTTCTAAAAAAAATGCCAAAGTTCCGGCTATTTTTTGAGCTGATCTTCAATCGCCTGAGTGACTACCACTTTATTTGAAACTGAAACATCGCGGGCAGTAAACAACCCAAGGACAGTTTTTCCGTCGCTTGAAGTAAAATTGCTTTTGATGTTGGCCGCCGGAACACTAAAAAGTGAACCGCTGCTGCTTTGATTAATCATCTGGAAATAGAAATTATAAGCAAACTTCGAAATTGAACTCTGTTTCACGCTGATGGTATCGTTCAGGTTCAGCCTTCGGTCTTCCGGCTTATTCGTATC